>JALSHX010000050.1 GCA_026982025.1 Aquificaceae bacterium
ACACCATAGCAATGTCACTGGTGGCATTTTCAATTGTTAGTATCACATGGCTCATAATCGGTTATTCAATAGCTTACGGCGACGATATAGCGAAGTTTATAGGTAATCCGACCCAGTATCTGTTCGGTAAGGGTATAACGGGAATAAATGCGGACACAGGCTACCCCGCCCTACTTGACCTCATGTTCCAGCTTACCTTTGCGGCAATCACCACCGCTCTGGTTAGCGGTTCCTATGTGGGAAGGATGAAATTCTCGGCATGGATCCTTTTCTGCATTCTCTGGAGCATTATTGTTTATCCACCGATTGCCCACTGGGTATGGGGTGGAGGTTTTCTCAGTGCCCACGGTGCCCTTGACTTTGCGGGCGGTACGGTCGTTCACATAAACGCGGGAATTGCTGGTCTCGTGGGAGCTCTTATACTCGGAAGTAGAAAGGACACATCTTTAATTCCAAGCAATGTTCCCCTCGTTGCCCTCGGAGCCGGAATTCTCTGGTTCGGATGGTTCGGTTTTAACGCGGGTTCCGCTCTTGCCGCTGATACCATCGCAGTTTATGCGATGACAAACACAACAATAGCCACCTCAGCCGCGGTGCTCGCGTGGATGTTTGCGGAATGGCTGACCGCAGGAAAGCCAACGGTGGTTGGTATATCCTCGGGAATTATTGCCGGTCTCGTTGCAATTACTCCCGCTGCGGGCTTTGTGAATCCCGTGGGAGCGATATTCGTAGGAGCTCTGGGAAGTCTCTTTGCGTACTTTGCGGTGGCTAAGCTCAAATCAGCCCTCGGATACGATGATGCCCTTGATGTATTCGGAATTCACGGTGTTTCGGGAATTGTTGGTGCCATTTTAACGGGAGTGTTTGCGGACCCCGCGGTTAACGAGAGCGCGGGACTGCTTTACGGAAATCCAAAACAGGTGCTTATTCAAATTGAGGGAGTTATAGCAACCATAGTTTACTCAGGAGTCCTGACCGCGGTCATAGTTATAGTTGCCAAAGCGCTGACGGGACTGAGGGTTCGTGAAGAAGAGGAAGTTGAGGGTCTTGACAGTGGACAGCACGGCGAGAGTGCATACAACATTTGAAAAAAGGAGGCTCAGTCCTCCGCTCCGCTTTTTTCTTTTTATCAAAAACTCAAGGAGGTTATGGTTATGAAGAAGACATTACTTTTAGCGGGAGTCCTGACAGCGGGAGCCCTGGTTTTTGCGGAGGAGAAGAAGGCTCCGGTTACATCGGGCTTCAATATAAGCCTAAACGGTGTCTTTTCGGGAGGGTACGCAGGCACAACAAATCCTGACAACGATTCATTTATTCTCACAAACCTTTTACTTGGCGTAAGCGGTAGCCAGAAAGGCATGTTTGAGGTAGGCTTTGATGTCGCTGTGGGAGGGCTCGCTATGCCGACCGTCTGGAACGGAGCCCTCTCGGTCCCTCAAAGCTTTAACTTCAACACCTACGCCGTTGACAACTCCGCATTCGGAATTGTTTGGGGATACCTCTCACTGAAACCCTCTCAGATGATTTCTCTTGATGTTGGTCTCTTGCCCACCAACGTTGGCTACGAGGTCGCAAACACCTACTCCAATCCCAACATCACTCTGGGGACCACTTGGTTTGCCCAGCCCGTTATCTATCCTGCGGTGAGGGCTACTCTGGAAGCAGGTCCCTTTAGCCTTTATGCGGAGTACAATCAGGAGTTCGGAGGAGACAACTTTGCGGTCGGTTCTCTGGGAGAGATAGCGGGGATCAGCTACGCGGTTTCCTATTACGATTACAAGGATAATAAAAACCTCGTAGACATTGTGGGAAGCATGTCCTTGGGGATAATAGACCTCGGCATTAACTTTGACTATCAGTGGCTTGACACCGCGCCGTCGGGAGCGGACACAAGTGCGTACGGGGTTGCTCTCTACGCCATACCGAACTTCGGAAATATATCTCTGCCAGTAAGGGTTGAGTACTTCTCGGAGGGAACTACCGGAATTTATACCGGCGCTTCATCTCCTGCAAAGAGTGGATACAGCTTCACAATAACCCCGACTCTTAAACCCACTTCAAATTCTTTTATCAGAGCCGAGGCAGCTTATCTCGGAACTCAGGAAAAGGTACTTAACGGCAAAAACTCCAAAACTACCTTAGCCGTAGAGGCGGGTATAACCTTCTGAGCCCTGCACCTTGTATGCCCGCTTCATGCCCCTCCTGGGGCACTTTTTAATTAAAGGACTAAGCAGGTGGAATCATTGTAAAGGATTAGATGGTTGTTAATCAGGAGGGGTAAACGCTGACGACCTTTCTGTTTTTCCTTCTCTCAAACTTAACATAGCCGTCCGTCAATGCAAAGAGGGTGAAGTCCGAACCCATGCCCACATTCTTGCCCGGGTAAATCTTGCTTCCCCTCTGTCTCACGATAATATTACCCGCCCTGACAAACTGACCTCCGAACCTCTTAACCCCGAGCCTCTTTGAATGACTGTCCCTGCCGTTTCTCGTTGAGCCTCCGCTTGCCTTTGAAGCCATCTTTATCCCTCCTGAATTTCCTTAATCAGGATTTCCGTGTAAATTTGCCTGTGACCCTTCCACCTCTTGTAGTTCTTTTTGGGTCTGTACTTGAAAACCGTTACTTTTTTACCCTTTTCGGTTTTAAGTATTTCCCCAACGACCTTTCCCTTTCCGAAAACCGGGTTTCCTCTGTCCTTTTTAATCATTAAAGGTTTAAACTCCACCTTCTGACCGGGTTCTCCGTCTATCTTCTCTACCCTTAGCTTTGCTCCTTTCTCAACTATGTACTGCTTTCCTCCGGTTTTGATTACAGCATACATGATTGAGTATTATATCACACCCCGCCGATGATAAAATAAAGCTTTCATGGAAAAGCTCTGGGAGGTTCACGGACTCACGGAAGAGGAGTACAGAAGGGCGCGGGAAGGTCTGGGCAGGGAGCCGACCGAAGTTGAGCTGGGTCTCATCGGCGCCCTCTGGTCTGAACACTGTTCATACAAGTCTTCAAAGCGGTTTTTAAGGATGCTTCCGACGGAAGCTCCCTGGGTAGTGCAGGGACCCGGGGAAAATGCCGGGGTTATTAAAATTGATGAGGAGGTTTGGGTAGCGTTTAAGATTGAAAGCCACAACCACCCTTCCTTCATAGAGCCCTTTAACGGTGCCGCGACGGGCGTTGGCGGAATAATCAGGGATGTTCTCTCAATGGGGGCAAGACCCATTGCACTCCTTGATTCCCTGAGGTTCGGTGAACCTGAGGAGGGAGCGACAAAGTCCCTCGTTAAAGGCGTAGTTAAAGGCATAAGTTCATACGGAAACTCCATCGGAGTTCCCACAGTTGGCGGTGAAACCTTTTTTGAGGGTTCTTACAAAACAAATCCTCTTGTTAATGCCTTTTGCATAGGGGTGATCCCCGGGGGACGAATGATAAGGGCAAGGGCAACCGAGGCGGGGCAATCCCTTGTCCTCCTCGGTTCATCTACGGGAAGGGACGGAATTCACGGGGCTGTCATGGCATCCTATGAGATGGGAGAAGATACAGAGGATAAGCGACCCAATGTTCAGGTAGGTGATCCCTTCTTCGGAAAGAAGCTCATAGAGGCAGTTCTTGATCTCGTGGAGACCGGGGTCGTGGTGGGAATGCAGGACCTTGGTGCCGCTGGACTGGGCGGTTCAATTGCCGAGCTGTGCTACAAGTCTAAAATGGGAGCTGAGGTGTACCTTGACAGAGTTCCCCTGAGGGAGAAGGACATGAATCCTTATGAAATCCTCCTCTCGGAAAGTCAGGAGAGGATGATACTCGTGGTTGATGAGGGGAATGTTGCCCTCGTTGAAAATGTCGCAAGAAAGTATCACCTTGAGTCGGCTGTAGTTGGAAGAACAACAGAAGAAGAGGCTATAAAAGTATTTTTCGGAAAGGAGCTGGTGGCGGACATAAGCTCCGGACTCCTCGTGGAAAAAGCTCCCTCCTATGAGAGGGATATCAAAGAACCCGAATACATTAAAGCTGTGAGGACCAGTGTTGAAACACAGATTCCTGAGGTTTCTCCGGACCAAGCCCTGATGACCCTTCTCAGGTCCCCGAATGTCTGTTCCAAGAGGTGGATTTTTTCCCAATACGACTATGAAGTGGGGACAAACACGGTTTTGAAACCGGGCGGAGATTCTGCGGTTTTGAGGATTAAGTGGGTTGAAAAGCCGGAGATCAGGAGTCAAAAGGGAATTGCAATATCCTGCGAAGGAAATGGAAGGATTGTATTTCTTGACCCGCTTGAGGGTGCCAAAAATGTTGTCGCGGAAGCGTGCAGGAATGTTGCCTGCGTTGGTGCAAAGCCCCTTGCCATTACGGATTGCCTGAACTTCGGAAATCCGGAAAGACCCGAAGTAATGTGGCAGTTTGCGAAAGCAGTAGAGGGGATGGCTCTGGCATGCGAAGTTCTTGGAGTGCCGGTGGTAAGCGGAAACGTTTCGCTATACAATGAGACAGTTGATTCTTCCGGGATAAGGAACATTTATCCTACTCCTACGGTTGTATGCGTCGGTGTGATAGAAGACATTAACAGGACTGTTGACCACCTTTTTAAGGATACGGATGAAATCCTTTTGGTGGGTGACCTTTCCAGACCTTCGGTATTGGGAGGAAGTGAGTTTTTGAAGGTTGTTCACGGTAAGGTTGAGGGAGTTATTCCCGCCGTTGACCTTGAGAAGGAAAAAAAGCTCCACGAGCTCTTGAGGGACCTCGCCGAAAAGGACATCATAAATTCAGCCCACGACATCTCCACCGGTGGTCTTCTCATCGCAATCCTTGAGTGCCTCTTTTCAACACCCTTCGGTGCGGAGCTAGATATATATTGTGAAGAGAGGCCGGACCTGTATCTTTTCTCTGAGATGCCCACTCGGGTAGTTGTTAGCGTTAATCCATCGGACCTTGACGCGGTGAAGGAAAAGGTGGAAGACGCAGGTCTTGAGTGGTTTCATCTCGGAAGAGTAGTTTCGGGCGGAAATCTTGTAGTTGGTTTTAACGGAAAGGAAATTATCAGTAGGAGTGTCAAAGAGCTTATGGAGGTGTGGGAAAGATCTTTAGAGGAAATGCTTTAATATACATCTACACTCTTCTGGGTGTGCTCAGTGCTGACCTGATCACCAAAGAGCTTGCCCAGGAGTATCTATCTGACAGGCACTACAGCCCCCTTCCTTTTT
>JALSHX010000051.1 GCA_026982025.1 Aquificaceae bacterium
CAGAAGATAGAAAAGACCATGGGTAAACCCATTCTTGAAATGGTCAGGGACCCCGAAACGGGCGAAGAAAAAGTGGTTGTAAAGGGGTATTTTGTTCCCAGAGACATATATGAAGCTGTGGCAATCAACGACCTTGAAGCTCTCAAGGCGTCAATGGGTAAGGTTCCTCCCGACCTCTCCTCTTACTACCTTGCGAGGGGACCCGGATATTTATACCAGTTCATACTGAACCCCCAGAAGGTCCTTCCCGGAACATCCATGCCCCAGTTTTTCAATCCGGAGTTTGATAAGGAGGCGGGTCAAAAGGTTGCGAAGATTGTTTCATACATGAGGTCCGTTTCCGAGCCGTCACCCGAGGAAAAAACCAAAAGAACCTTTATGGGAATTGCAACCATAAGCTACTTTGTGGTTATGGGCGCTCTTCTCTGGATACTGAGAAAAAGACTGATCAACCGTCCCTGAGGGGGCGGTGTAAACCCCTTTTTCAGATTCTATATTCTATTTTATGGGGAAATTTCTGCCTTTTTTGGTTGTTATATCTCTGGTACTTTCATGCCGAATCACCTCAGAACCCATGTACAAAATAGCGATCTTTATATCGGGGGAGGGAAGGATGGGAAAGGTGAAGGGCTTTCTTGACGGTCTTAAGGACCTCGGACTTGACAGGGTTGAAACCACCTTTTACGAAGGGGACAACACTCTTACGAAGATAAGGGAGCTTGCCCAGATCCTGATCCTTGAACAGGACAGGTACGACCTTATTGCTGTGGGTGGTAGCCTTGAGGCGCACATGATAAAGTCCGCTGGAGATTTAAAGACCCCCGTGCTGATACTTGGAGGGACCAGTATACTTCAGTGGAAACTGACCAGAAGCCTTGCGGAACCGTCAGAAAACATCACGGGAGTGGACAACCTGAACGCGGAGCTTATGGAAAAGAGAGTTGAGCTATTCAGGAAAATGTTTCCCTACATAAAAAAGGTACTTGTGTTCTGCAATCCCCAGTTTGAGGCTTCAAAAAATGCAACAACCATCACCATAAGGGCTGGTAGAAAGTTCGGACTGAAGGTCGTTCCGGTCAATGTTCGCGATGTGATTGAGCTTGAGTACATAATCAGCAATATGAAGGAAGACGGCTTTGAAGCAATTATAATAACACCGTGCTTTTACACCGAAAACTTCCTCACCACATACATCCTCCACTATGCCAACTTTTACCAGATTCCGGTTTTCTGCCACTCGCCGGGTCTCGTTAAGAAAGGTTGCCATGTTGCCTACGGAACATCCGGATACGAGCAGGGCTTTCAGGCGGCACACATGGCTTACAAGATCCTCAACGGGACACCCGTGAAATTTGTTCCCTTTGAGCGTGCTTACTATCCGAGGCTCGCGGTCAACGAAAAAGCCCTTGCGGAGCTCGGGGTGGATTTTAACAGGGAATTTTTCACCTATGTTGACGAGGTAGTCAAATGAAGCTTTCCCTCAAAGCGAGGATACTGCTGATCCTCTTCTTCTTAACGCTTATCCCCCTCGTTCTTTACTTTTACCACTACACTGCCATGAAGCAAAAGCTCCTCGGAGACAGGCTCAGGTTTCACACCCTTTACGCCTCTTCGGTGGTGAGCAGGATTGAGCTGTTCCTTGAGAGGGTGATGTCCGATTCCGCATCTCTGATTGCCGCTTACAGAAGTGCTGGTCTTTCGGAAAAGGAAACCATCTGGAGGATAACGGGACAGGTGAAGGGTGTATTTGAGGGCGCTTATTACGATCAGGACGGAATACTTATGACGGCGGTTAGCAGGGAAAGCACGGAGCCTGCATTTGAAAAGTTTGTGGACTTCAGAAACAGGAGTAGGATCCTTGAGCTTGAGTACACGCTTTACAAGGAGCCTTTCTTGAGGTTCTTCGTCCCCTATATGGAGGATGGTTTTGTGAGCGGATATTATGTTTTTTCCCTTGACCTCTCCCTCTTCTGGCAGTCCGTTGTTTCCTCCAAGCCCGCCCCGGATGTTGAAGTATTCCTTACCGACATTTCGGGAAACGTTCTCGCTTACAGCGATCTGAGGTTTTCAGAAATGAAAAAGATAAGCTTCCGCAAGGGGATTTACAACTCGGAGGTTTCGGGAACCAGAGTTGTTGGAGTTTATACGACGAGCGCGGACAAGGACTGGACCGTCGTTGTTGAAGAACCAGTTTCTTCGGTTCTCCAGCCCATGGCTGACTTTCAGAAAAACGCCCTCGTTGCAGGTTCTGTATTCATGATGGGAGTCGGCATATTTGCGATGATCGTATTCATCAGAATTTTCAGACCTCTTGAGAACTTGAAGAACTACATAATTTCATGGGAGAGGGAAAACATCAGCGGAGGGGTTGGGTCGGGAGATGAGGTGACCCAGCTTTCTCAGGCTTTTGAGCATCTCATCAGAAGACTTGAAGAAGACAGAAAGCTTTACTCCTCCCTCTTTGAGAACACCCTTGACGGAATTATCGTCTTTAATGTTGAAAGGAGGGTCATTGATGTTAACAGGACCATTCTTGATCAGTATAAAGTCAGCAAAGAGGAGCTTATCGGGAGGAGCATGGAGGATCTTATAGGTGAGAGCCTTCCCCTTACATCTATATTTTTCTCCGAAAAGAGGATAAATCTCAATGGGGATATTTACTGCCAGCTCAGGCAGGAGCTATTGAGAATAGAGGGAAATCAGTATATTCTCTGGAGGATCAAGGATGTTTCTCAGGAGAAGGAGCTGAAGGTGCTCCTTGAGCAGACAGCGAAACTTTCCCTTGCTGGAGAAATCGCCTGCTCCGTTGCCCACCAGATCAACAATCCCCTTGCCTCAATAATGGGTTATGCGGAAAGCATAATGATGAGCTCAACAGACCCGATAGCGGGTGAAAAGGCGGAGGTTATATTCCGTCAGGCACAGAAGTGCGCGGAAACGGTGAGAAAGCTCCTTGATGTGGGCAGGCCCTTTGAAGGAAAGCCCGGGTACATTAAACCTGAAGAGATAACCATTGAGGCGATTAACATGCTTTCTCCCAAGGCGAAGAGAAAGGGCGTTAGGGTGGAATTTGAAAGCTCCCTTAACGGGGAGAAGATATTTACATTTCCGTGGCAGGTTGAGCAGGTGTTAATTAACATAATTGACAACGCCATTGATGCTGTCAGACCGGGCGGGCGCGTTCAAATTTCTCTCCGCAGGGAGGGGAGTTATGTCCTCTGGAGGGTGGAGGATAACGGCACGGGCATACCCAATTCCGAATTGACCAACATATTCAAACCCTTTTACACCACAAAGGAGTACGGCACCGGACTGGGTCTTCCTCTTGCGAGAAGGTTCATAAGAAACCTCGGAGGTGATATAAATATACGGAGCAGAGAGGGAAAGGGAACGACGGTGGAGATTTACATAAGCGGGGGGAAAGATGAAAATTCTGGTAGTTGAGGATGATGCGGACTTCAGAAATCTTCTCGTGGACCACCTGAAGAACTGCGGTTTTTCTGTTGATCAAGCCCGGGACGGGGAGGAAGCATCTGAGTACCTTGAAGAGAAGGATTACCATGTGGTAATTCTGGACCTGTTTCTTCCCGACAGGAACGGCTTTGATGTTCTTGAGTGGATAAAGGAAAACCTGAGCCTGACCGAGGTTATAGTCATCACAGGACACGGCACAATTAAGACCGCTGTTGAAGCGATGAAGGCGGGAGCCTTTGACTTCCTTACCAAGCCCTGTTCCCTCGGAGAGCTTGAGATTACTGTCAGGAAAGCCATTGAGTCAAGAGGAGTTAAGAGGGAGAATCTCCTTTACAGAAAGGAAAGGGATATAAGTCTTGACTACAGCGGACTGGTATTTGAAAGCAGGGAGATGAGGGAAATTCTTGCAAGTATCAAAAGAATCGCCTGTTCTGACTGCCCCGTCCTTATTACCGGTGAGTCAGGCGTGGGTAAGGAGGCGATAGCCAACCTTATTCACAAAAACAGCGACCGGTCGGAGAAACCCATGGTTACCCTTAATATCGCTTCCATTCCAAGGGAACTCCTTGAAGCGGAACTTTTCGGATACGAAAAGGGATCCTTCACCGGTGCGGACCGCTCAAGGGAGGGCTTTTTTGAACTCGCGGACGGAAGTACCCTTTTTCTTGACGAGATAGGGGAGATGGAGCTATCCCTTCAGGCAAAACTTCTTAGAGCTATTGAAACAAAGAAGTTTTACAGGCTGGGGGGAAGGAGGGAGATTGAGAGTGATGTAAGGATCATAACGGCGACCAACAGGGACCTCGGACAGCTCGTAAGAGAGGGTAAATTCAGGGAAGATCTTTACTTCAGGCTCAACGTGGTTGAGATCAAGGTTCCGCCCTTGAGGGAGCGAAAAGACGACATCATTCCTCTTGCGGAGCACTTTCTTGGAGTCTTTTCAAGAAAATACTCAAGGAACATTGAGGGATTTACGGAGCCCGCAAAAAAGGCTCTGCTATCCTATCCTTGGTACGGGAATGTTCGTGAACTAAAAAACGCAGTTGAGAGGGCTGTGCTCTTCTGCGAGGGAACGACGATTGATACGAGGGATATTAACTGCTTGACTTCCGCCGGGGAGGAGAAAAACGGAGAGATAAAAACCATTAAGGAGGTTGAGAGGGAGTACATTATCCGGGTTTTGAGGGAGGTTAACTTTAACAAGAGGATGGCGTCCCGCATTCTGGGTATTCCCCTAAGAACTCTCTACAGAAAGATTGAAGCTTACGGCATTAAACCTTGACAATCTGGCAAATATATTGCCATTTTGACAACGAAAAAGCGGGTCTTCTCCGGAGTCAATACTTCCTCTGGAAAGATTTTTTACACATTCTCCATTAACTTACCTCCTTTGCCCATTTTTGGCACGCTGTTTGCAAACTAATCGCTAAACCACTTAGGAGGTGTGAGTCATGGACAGGAGAGACTTTCTCAAAGCAGGGGCGGCAGCACTAACTGTTCCGCTGGTCAGCACAGTTGCAACGGCGGGAAATGTGAGGCTCAAGTTTGAGGACATGAAGAAACACGCCAAGATCAACGTTATATATCACGCGGACTTTCCTCAGGAAAAGAGATTCAAAACCATGCTCAGGAACATCACCAACCACCTCTCCGTTTACGACTTTGACCCCTTCAAGATCAAGATCGTTGTTGTCTCTCACGGAGCGGGGGGAAAGTTCC
>JALSHX010000052.1 GCA_026982025.1 Aquificaceae bacterium
AAATCCCACCGTTCCTCCGCTTTCCCAAACTATAGTATTTCCTTGAGTGTCGGTGATATTGATGATAGTGTTGTTGAAGGTAGTATGAATGTGAATTATACCCTTGGCAACCGTCTTCTTCTGCTTTTTCTTCCTTGCCATTGCTCAGGTCCTCCTCACTTGGCTTTTGCCTTTTTGGTTCCGCCGACGGTCCTTCTTCTACCCTTTCTGGTCCTCGCATTTGTGCGGGTTTGCTGACCGCGAACGGGCAAACCCCTTGAATGTCTCTGTCCTCTGTAACAGCCGAGATCCACCAGCTTTTTTATACCAAGCTGGACTTCTCTTCTGAGGTCTCCCTCAACACGGTAATTCTCGTCAATAAACTTTCTGAGGGTATTGATTTCCTCGGGAGTCAGCTCACCCACCTTCTTCCTGCAATCTATACCCGTCCCTTCGCATATCTCCCTCACCCTTGTCTTTCCAATGCCGTAAATGTAGGTGAGGGCAATCTCCAGCCTCTTATTTTCAGGAAGGTCAACACCTGCTATTCTCGCCATGCTTCTCCTCCGTTATCCCTGCTTCTGCCTATGCTTGGGGTTCTCACAAATAACATAAACCCTTCCCTTTCTCCTGATTATCTTGCACTTTGCACACCTCTTCTTCACCGACGCCTGAACCTTCACCAAACAACCTCCTCAAAGTCTGTAAACGATCCTGCCCCTCGTTAGATCGTAGGGGGAAAGCTCAACCCGTACCTTATCCCCGGGCAGAATCCTGATAAAGTTTATCCTCATCTTACCCGAAATGTGGGCAAGCACCTCGTGACCGCTCTCAAGCTGTACCCTGAACATTCCGTTAGGAAGAGCCTCTACCACTTCACCCTCCATAACTATTCCCTTCTCCTTCTCGTGCTCATTTTTTTTCCTCTTTCCCATAATCAGAGCTCCGTCAGAACGAGAGGACCTTCCTTTGTAATTGCAACCGTGTGCTCAAAGTGAGCAGAGGGGCTTCCGTCTGATGTTTTCACTGTCCAGCCGTCTCCGTCGTGATAGGTGTTTTCCGTCCCGAGGGCAAACATGGGTTCAATGGCTATCACCATTCCCCTTTTAAACTTCACATCCTTTTTATGCAGGTCCTTTCTGTTGTTGGGGACAAAGGGCTCCTCGTGAACCTTTTTTCCTATTCCGTGTCCTCCGTACTTCTGAACGGGAAAGACCCCGTACTCCTCCGCGGTTGAGTGAATAGTCTCAACCAGCCTGCTGAGCCAGTTGCCTGCGTAAGCTTCATTAACAGCCCTATCAAGGGCAACCTTCGTCGCTTCCATCAGCCTCTTTTTGTCCTCGTCTATCTCACCGACCGCAACGGTGATCGCCGAATCGCCAGCGTAACCATCTATTATAACACCAAAATCCACACTGACCAAGTCTCCTTCTTTTATAAGCCTCTCTTTCTTGGGAAGACCGTGAACAACCTCGTCGTTAATTGAAACGCATGTTGCCGCCGGATAGGGATCGGGAGCAAACGGGGGTCTGTAGTTCAAAAAGGCGGGCTTTCCTCCCCGCTTCTTTGCCTCCTCCCTTGCGATCATCTCAATATCCCACGCACTGATACCCGGCTTAACGGACTCGGCTACGATGGAGAGGACCTCCGCAACGATCTGACAGGCTCTCCTGATCTTTTCAATCTCCTTGGCAGAGTAAAGCTCAATGCCCCTCTTCATCAACGAACCTCAACAGGTCTGTATAAACCTCATCAATTGAACGCCCCGCATCCAGCCTTATCAATTTATTCTTTGAATCGTAATAATCAATCAGCGGTGATGTCTGACGTCTGTAAACTTCAAGCCTCCTTTTCACCACTTCTTCCCTGTCATCGTCCCTTTGAATCAAAGCACTTCCACACTTATCACAGATCTCGTCCTTTTTAGGCGGTTTGAAGGTCATGTGATAAACTTCCCCGCAGGAGGGACAGGTCCTCCTTCCCGTGAGCCTTTCAATTAGCTCCTCATCGTCAAGGTCAAATAAGATAGCCCACCTTATTTCCTGTCTTTTGCCCTCAAGCAGTCTATCAAGGGCATCAGCTTGAGGTATGGTTCTGGGAAAGCCGTCAAATATCACTCCCCTCCCTTCGGGAAGGACTTCTTCAATAAGGGCGATCATAAGATCGTCGGGAACAAGCTCTCCGCTATCTATGTATTCTTTTGCCTTCTTCCCGAGGGGAGTTCCCCTTGAAACCGCATCCCTTAGTATATCACCAGTTGAAATGTGAACAAAGCCCCTTTCCTGGGAAAGCCTCTTTGCCTGAGTCCCCTTTCCCGCACCGGGCGGTCCGAGAAAGACGAGGTTCATCTCAGCTCTTCCTCCTTCTGATGTAACCCTTGTACTTTTTGGTGAGTAGATTTGCCTCAACCTGTTTCAGGGTATCAAGGGCTACGCCGACCACGATCAGAGCGGTGGTTCCACCAAAGTAAAAGGGAACATTGAGAGAAAGACTGATAAAGAGGGGAATAATAGCAACCACCGAAAGGAAGATAGCTCCAACAAAAACCAGCCTGTTAATCACCTGCTCAAGAAAACGCCTCGTCTCAATTCCGGGACGCACACCCGGAACGAATGCACCTCCCTTCCTGAGGTTGTCTGCAACCTCAACTGGATTGATCAAAACCGCTGTGTAGAAGTATGTAAAGAACACGATGAGAACGACATAAAGGAAGTTGTAAAAGAGTGAGGTTGGATTGAAGGCATCGTGAAGAGCCTGGGCAATCGGGTTGTTGATAAAACCGAGGACGCTTGAGGGAATGATCAGTAAGGACTGGGCAAAGATTATGGGAATAACCCCTGCGGGATTTATCTTGATTGGAAGGTAAGTGGCTCCTCCCCTGTACTCCTGCCTTCCCACAACCCTTCTGGGGTATTGGACAGGTATCCTCCTCTCCGCCTCGTGAATGTAAACTATACCGATGATGACGGCGATTACCATGAGGACCGCTCCCGCCACAGCAAAGGGAGTGAGGTCTCCCGTCTGAAGCCTCTGAACGAGGCTCACCACAGCGTTGGGAAAACCTGCCACTATTCCTGCAAATATAAGAAGAGACATCCCGTTGCCTATTCCCTTTTCCGTAATCCTCTCACCCATCCAAACGAGGAACATGGTTCCCGCAACAAGTGTTAAAACCGCCACGAAAATAAACAGGAAGCCAGCCTCGGGCACAACGGGAAATCCCCTTGGAGAAGACTGATTCTGAAGCCAGAAGGCAATTCCTATTGACTGAATAAAGGCAACGAACAGGGTAAGGTACTTTGTGTACTCGTTTATCTTATACCTTCCGTAATCACCCTCCTCCTTGGCAAGCCTCTGAAGTTCCGGAATTGCAACCGTAAGAAGCTGCATCATAATTGAAGCTGAGATGTAGGGCATAACGCCGAGGGCAAAAACTGTCATCCTGCTTAGATTTCCCCCGGAGAAGATGTCGTACAGGTTAAAGAGGGTACCGGAAATTGATTTAAAGAAGTCCTCAAGAGCCTGAGAATCAACACCAGGAATGGGAATGTGGCTACCGAGTCTGTAAATGGCAAACATCAGGAGGGTATAAATCAGCCTCCTTCTGAGGTCTTCAAAGGTGAATAGGTTTTTGAGGTAATCAATCACCTTCCTATTACCTCGCAGGAGCCTCCCGCTTTTTCAATTTTTTCTCTGGCGGACCTTGAAAAGGCATGGGCTTTAACGGTAAGCTTTTTTGTTATCTCGCCGTCTCCAAGAATTTTGACAAGATCACCCTTGGCACATAAGCCCCTCTTAACAAGTTCTTCGGGCGTTACCTCATCTCCGTCCTTAAAAAGCTTCTCAAGGGTTTTCACATTAACGGGTGTGTAGCACTTCCTCAGAGGATTAACGAATCCCCGCTTGGGGATCCTGAGGTGAAAGGGGGTCTGCCCTCCTTCAAAGAATGGAGGGAGGGTTCTATCACCCGACCTTGTTTTCTGACCTTTGTGTCCCTTTCCCGCGGTCTTACCCTGACCCGCTGATATCCCTCTTCCTACCCTTTTTCTATCCCTGGTTGAACCGGGATGAGGTCTTAGCTCATGAAGCTTCATCGGTGATCTCCTCCACTTTTATGAGGTAATGAGCTTTTTTTATGTTTCCTCTTACCATGGGGTTGTCCTCAAGAACCCTTGATTGATGGGGTCTCCTGAGTCCGAGGCTCTTAACCGCTTTGACATGAGTCTTCCTTTTGCCCGCGAGCCCTCTCACGAGAGTTACCTTCAGGAGCTTCTTTTTGGTGTCCTTCTTTTTTGAAGTCCCTCTTCTCGCGGTAGTTCTTTTTGGGGTTGTCTTTTTCTCCTCAGCCATAGACTCCCCTCCAGGGATAGTGAACCTTTACCTTAAGCTTGGGATTTGCGTAAATGCTGAACCTTTTTTGAACCTCCTCCGGGTCAAGTCCCCTCTCCCGTGCAACCTGTTCCGGGGTCTTGAATTGAAGGAAGGCGTCAAAGACCGCACGAACCACATTGTCGGGGTTTGTACTGCCTATTACTTTGGTGAGAACATCGGTATAGCCAGCGAGTTCAAAGAGGGGCTTGGCGGCTCCTCCCGCAACTACACCCGTACCCCTTCTTGCTGGCATGACAATGATTTTGGTGGGACCGAAGTGTCCCACCGCGTCGTGGGGAATTGTTCCCTCAATGATGGGAACTCTGATAATTTTCTTCTTTGCCTGCTCAATCGCCTTGGCAATGGCGAGGGGAACCTCCTTCGCCTTTCCGTGTCCGAAACCCACAAAACCCCTTCTGTCCCCCACAACTACGAGGGCGCTGAAGGAGAATCTCCTTCCACCCTTGGTCACCCTCGCCGTCCTGTTGGCGTATATCAGCCTTTCCTCAAGCTGAAGGTCCTCAACGAGGTCCGCAATTCCTTCCCTGTTTCTGCTCCTCTCAATCAGAACATCAATGTCTCTACCGCCCATAATGACCTCCTAAAACTCCAGTCCCAGCTCCCTGCATCTGTCCGCAAAGGCTTTGATCTTACCGTGATACAGGAATCCGCCCCTGTCAAAGACCACTTTCTTTATGCCCCTTGCGGTTGCCTTCTCAACGAGAATCTGGGCAACTATCCTTGCGGATTCCATGGACTTTCCTCCCCTCTTACCCGCGAGCTTCTGGTACTCGGGATCAAGGGTTGATGCTGAAACGATGGTT
>JALSHX010000053.1 GCA_026982025.1 Aquificaceae bacterium
GCTGGCCTATGCGGTGCACATAAAGAGGCACATAGATCCAGACAGAGCCTATGAATCACTCAAAGCAATTCACACCGCCTTCAGGGAGCAGTTCTTCACCGAGAGGCTTTATCACAATGTATTGGCAAAGGGTTATTTAAGCTACTCAAAGATTCTCCTCACGGTGGGTGAAAAGCAGTTAATTGATGGTGTGGTTAACGGGGTTGCTCAAATAACCCAGTCGGTGGGACAGGGGCTGAAATTCCTTCAGTCGGGTAAATTGAACCTTTACGCCCTCGGGCTTGCGGGAGGTTCCCTTATACTTGTTGCAATTCTCTTTTCCCTCATAATTGCAGGAGGAGGCTGATGGAGATTTTGCTGACCGTTGCCATATTCCTTCCCCTACTCTGGGCGGGGGTTATATCCATTATCAGAAACGAGTGGATAGCAAAGGGAGGTGCGGTTGCAGTTTCTGCGGTTGTCTTCTTAATTTCACTGGTTCTTTTCCTTAACTTTGACTTTTCAAAGGAAGGCTTTCAGTTCCTGACCCGGGTTGAGTGGATACCTACACTCGGCATCTCCTACCAGATCGGTGTTGACGGAATGGCAATATCGCTCATTCTGATGACTGCACTCCTTTTTCTTGCGGTCTTTATCTGGTCGTGGAGGATTGAGGACAGACCCGTCCTTTACACTGCGCTATTTCTGATGCTTGAAACCGCCTGTTTGGGCGTCTTCTCCGCCCTTGACTTCTTCCTCTTTTATATATTCTGGGAGGGGATGCTCATTCCCATGTACTTTATCATAGGGTTCTGGGGTCACGACAGGAAGGTTTACGCCGCCAATAAGTTCTTTATATACACCTTTTTCGGAAGCCTTTTCCTGCTTCTGGGATTGGCTTCGGTTATAGTTTACGGTTACTTCCAGAGCGGCAGTATAACCTTTGATTATCTTGAACATGCCAGAATGGGGTATCCCCTCTGGCTCCAGACGTTGGCTTTCCTGTTATTCGGAATTGGATTTGCGGTGAAGATTCCCATGTTTCCCGTCCATACATGGCTTCCAGATGCTCACGTAGAAGCACCCACCGCAGGTTCCGTCATCCTTGCGGGCGTCCTTCTTAAAATGGGTACCTACGGCTTTGTCAGATACTCACTGCCGATGTTTCCTGAGGCAAGCGAGTACTTTGTACCACTCATCTTCACCCTCAGCGTCATAGCGGTTATATACGCTGCGATGATGGCTATTGCTCAGAATCACATAAAGAGGCTGATCGCCTACTCCTCCATATCCCACATGGGAATAGTCACTCTGGGAACCTTCGCTCTTGAACACGACGCCCTCAACGGAGCCGTTTACATGATGATCGCCCACGGTCTGTCCTCTGGTGCACTTTTCTTTGCTGCGGGATTTATTTACGACCGGATTCACTCCTACGAGATGAATAATCTGGGGGGGCTTGCAAGGTACCTGCCAAACTTTGCCATAGCCTTTATGATTGCCGGACTTGCGGGAATAGGTCTTCCCGGACTTGCGGGATTCGTTGCCGAGTTTCTCGTTCTGCTGGGAACATTCAAGGCGCATCCGGTCTGGGCTTTCATTGCGGGAACTGGCATGATCCTCGGAGCGGGATACTTCCTTTACATGTACAAGAGGACAATGCTTGACGAGGAGCTTGTGCCCGAAGAGAGAAGGAGGAAATGGTCCCAGCTGAGGGACCTTGAACCCCACCACATACTCCCGTTTGCAATGATCCTGACCGTCGCCTTCATACTCGGCATTTATCCTAAACCTTTCGTTGACATAATGAGCCACACGGCAAGGCTTGTTTTGGGGGGTTAAGAGGTGAACTGGAACGCACTCCTTCCCGAACTTATCCTGTCGGCGGGAATTCTTGTAATCTTCTTTCTTGAGCTGATCCTTAAAGAGAAGTATTACAAGACCCTTTCCCTTCTTGGGTTCATAACGGTGGTTGCTTCAGCCTTTTCAATCTTTTACGTTCATTATCCAGCAACAACACTTCTGGGCGGCTTTACCGTTTCGGGTTTTAGCCTCCTTGCAAAGTTTATTCTTCTCGCTGTTACGGGACTCGTTTTGATCTCTTCCTACGATTTTTTCTCAAATAAGGACTCTGTCTACAGCGAAATTCCCTACCTTTACCTCATTGCACTTCTGGGTTTCATGTTTATGCTCTCTTCGGGCAACCTCGCCATTATTTTCGTTGGTCTTGAGCTTGCATCAATAACCATGTACATCCTTGTGGGACTTCTCAGAAGGGAGTACCTCTCCAAGGAGGGGGCTTACAAGTATCTCGTGATCGGCACTGCGGGGACTTCCATGTATGTCCTCGGGTCCGCTCTTATTTACGGATCAACGGGCTCCCTTGCGGTTAAAAGTCTCGGCTCAAAGGACCCCATCTTTGCCTTCGGAGTTCTCTTTTTGATCTTTGCCCTTGCCCTTAAGGTTTCTGCCGTTCCCTTTCACTTCTGGACGCCCGACGCATACGAGGGAGCTCCCACTCCCACAACATCCTTTCTTGCTACGGTTCCAAAAATAGCCTTTTACTTCCTTCTCGTGAAACTGACCCTTTACCTTTTCTCCGCTCTGCCATCTTGGAAGATTATTGTAGCGGTGGTTGCAATCGCATCCATGTTCTACGGAAACTTCATGGCTTACGCCCAGAGAAGCGTAAAGAGATTGCTCGCCTATTCTTCCATTGCCCATGCGGGCTACTTTGTTCTCGCCTTGACCTCCGTTGACCTTCTGCTCATGAGTGCCCTTCTCTTTTATGTAGTTGTTTACGCGGTTGCAACCCTCGGTGCATTCACAGTTCTTTCTGTTCTTGAGAAGAAAGAAGGCTGGAGCCATCACTTTCTTGATTTCAAGGGTCTCTTCAGGGAACATCCTTACCTTTCATCAGCCCTTGCCCTCTTTCTTTTTGCTCTCATCGGAATTCCTCCTATGGCGGTCTTCGTGGGCAAACTGAGTATTTTTATGGGATTGGTAAAGAACGATCTCTTAATATTCGCCATTGCCTTTGCCGTTGCGAGCATTATATCGGCGGGATACTACCTGAAGGTTATTGTTTACATGTTTCTGCATCCGCGGGAAAGAGCGATGGCTCCTGCGAGAGTGTCCGCTGGAGAGTCCTTCACCCTTATGCTGACGGGTGTTCTTATCCTCCTGCTTGGCATTTTCCCCGGCTTTTTGATGGACTGGATCAGGTTCACTCTCTTTCACGAATGATTTAGATTTAGGAGATGATACGTCTTGCGGTTCTTGGATCAACGGGCTCCATAGGTCGTCAGACCCTTGAGGTTGCGGAATGGTTCAGGGGTGAGGTGGAGATTGTTTCCCTCCTTGCGGGGCGACCGTCCGAGAATCTTCTGGAACAGGCGAAAAAGTGGAAACCCAGATTGGTGGCTACCGCCCTTGAGGCGGACAGGGAGTGGATTAGGAATCTTCCCCCTGAGACGGTGTACCTCTTCGGTGAAGAGGGGATTGAGGCCTGCATTGAGACGGCGGACAGGGTAATGAACGCCGTTTCGGGTGTTCACGGAATAAAGCCCGCCTACCTTACCCTTAAGAAGGGCAAGATGCTCCTTGCTTCCAACAAGGAGTCAATTATCTGCCTCGGAGAGATAATGGAGTTCCAGAGCAGGAATGTTATTCCCGTTGACAGCGAGCACAACGCCCTCTTTCAGATACTTCAGGAATTAGGCAAAGAGGATGTTAAGTTCGTTTACCTCACCGCTTCCGGCGGTCCTTTCAGAAACTCAAGTATTGAGGAGATGAGGAGGGCAACGCCCCAAGAGGCTCTCAACCACCCGCGGTGGAACATGGGATCAAAGATAACCGTTGATTCCGCAACACTCATGAATAAGGGATTTGAGATGCTTGAGGCTAAAAATCTCTTTGACCTTGACCTTGACAGCATTAAGGTGGTTATTCATCCCCAGAGCACCGTTCACGGTATTGTGGTTTTAAAGGACGGCTCGCTCCTTATGCACTCCTCAAGGACCGACATGAGGATTCCCATCCAGCACGCACTCTTTTATCCGGACAGGAAGGACACTCCTCTCGGCACACCTCAGCCCACGGAGCTTTCACCTCTGACCTTTGAGGAGGTTGACACCGAAAAGTTCAGGTCCCTGTACTTAGCAAGGTGGACCGGAGAAATGGGAGGTGCTTATGTCCCCGCCCTCGTCGGTGCTGATGAGGAGGCTGTAAAGCTCTTTCTTGAAGAGAGGATCGGTTTTGTGGACATAACGAACCTCATTGAGGAGGTCCTTTCATCAGTAACCTTTGACCCGCCTAACTCGGTTGACGAAATTCTTGAGATAGTCGGGTGGGCAAGGCAAAAGGCAGGGGAGATTGCTCTCGGAACTTACTCCTCGGGCGGAACATCGTGAATCACTACCCTCTTGCCCGCCCACTCCGAAAGGATGTTTACAGCAACCTGAACGCCCGTCCCTGCGGCGGCGGTAAACATTGAAACGGCACCAGCAAGAAGCCCGACAACCCACAAACCTTCCCTTATCTTGAAGTTGCCGTCGTGGTGGATCATGACCCTCCCCGGTTTGGGAGAGTACGGATTATCAACCACTTTAACACCCTCAACTTCTATATCAAATCGGTGAAAGCCCGTTGCAATAACCACGTGCTTGCCTGTGTACTCGGTCCCCTTCTCGGTGATAACCCTGAAGTTTCCCTTTTCTCCTTCAATTTTTACTGCTCTTTCCTCGGAGAATTCGGCGCCCCCGAAGGACTCAATCTGCCTCCTGAGAATTTGAAGCATCTCTTTTCCCGTGGTGTTTTGGGGGACCCCCGGGACATTTTTAAAGAGTGCCCTGTTCATATCGGACCTTCCAGTGTCAAGGACGATATACTTTCTGTTCTCAGCCCACTCCCAGCCCCTTCCTCTGGCAGAAACGAGAGTGAGGGCACAGGAAAGACCGCCGGCACCACCTCCGATAATGATGACATCGTAATGCATGGATAATTATCTTACCGAAACTTAAAAGCGGGGGAAACCCCCCGCTTTATTTACTTTGACTTGATCCTCCTGAGAAGGTATAGTGACAGGATCATCGTGAGTATAGTCGGGAGTGAAGGTGAACCCGTATTACAACCACCTCCGCCACCCCCTCCGGCTCCTCC
>JALSHX010000054.1 GCA_026982025.1 Aquificaceae bacterium
GGGCCTTGAAGCCTTCTGGGGCTCTTCGTTTCTCGTTGAAAGCGCCTTCATTACCGCAAAGCCTGCAACACCGAGGGGTGTTATGGATGCTTCCGTTCCTCCAGCAACAGCCACATCAATGTCGCCCGTCTGAATGAGCCTCATGGCGTCACCGATGGAGTGGTTCCCGGTAGCGCAGGCGGATACCACGCAATAATTGGGACCTTTGAATCCCCAGCGAATGGCCACATAACCCGCACCCATGTTTGAAATTCCATAGGGTATAAAGAACGGAGATACCCGCCTTGCACCCTTGGATGTTATCACCGAGTGCTCCCTTTCTATATCCCTGAGACCGCCTATGCCCGTTCCTATTATTACCCCAACCCTGAAGGGATCAAAGTCGGATCGGAGTAAACCGCTGTCTTCAAGCGCCTCCTGAGCCGCAGCTACCGCATACTGAACGAAGAGGGAAAGCCTTGAAGCCTCCTTTTTGTCCATGTAGTTTAAGGGATCAAAATCCTTGACCTCCCCTGCTATCTTAACCGTGAGACCGAACTCGTCGGGATCAAAACTCCTGATTAGGTCAATCCCGCTTACACCTTTAACCAGATTCCTCCAGAATCTATCAACGCCCGTGCCCAAGGGAGTTACCGCCCCCAGTCCCGTGACAACTACCCTTCTTTTCATTAACCCACCTTTTCCTTGAGATAATTGATGACATCCCCTACCGTCTGGATCTTTTCAGCGTCCTCGTCGGGAATTTCAATGCCGAACTCCTCTTCAAAAGCCATAATTAGTTCAACCACATCAAGAGAATCCGCTCCGAGATCCTCAACGAACTTTGCCTCGGGAGTAATCTTCTCAAGCTCAACCCCCAATTGATCAGCTATGATCTCCTTGATCTTCTCGTCAACAGCCATTTTTTCCACCTCCGTTTGAGATTTTATTTAAAAGAGACCTCCATTAACATGAATTACCTCACCGGTAATGTACGCTGACAGGTCCGATGCAAGGAAGAGAACCACATTCGCAACCTCTTGAGGAGTACCGAATCTTCCCATAGGAATCTGGCTCAAGAACCCTTCCTTTACCTTTTCGGGCAGGTCCGTGGTCATATCCGTTTCTATGTAGCCCGGTGCTACCGCATTCACAGTTATATTCCTCGTGGCAAGTTCCCTTGCAAGGGTCTTGGTAAATCCAATAAGACCCGCCTTGGTAGTGGTATAGTTAGCCTGTCCCGTGTTTCCGATAAACCCAACCACAGAGGACAGACTTATAACCCTTCCCCACCTTTTCTTGATCATTCCCTTAACAGCATTCTGAGTTACTAAAAATGTCCCTGTCAGGTTGACCCTGAGGACCTCCTCCCAATCCTCGTACTTCATTCTCAAAAACAAGCCGTCCCTGTTAATTCCCGCATTATTTACGAGGATGTCAACACCGCCGACTTCCCGGTTAATCGCTTCAAATGCATCCTCCACCGATTCCCTTATCCCTATGTCAAGACCTATTCCCAGTGCACCGACTCCCGTCATTGACGCAATTTCTTTTGCCACTTCCTTTGCCCTGTCTTCGCTCCTTCCCGTTATAATCACCCTTGCACCCGCTTCCGCAAGCCTGATAGCCGTTGCCCTTCCTATTCCGCGGGTTGAACCCGTCACTAAGGCTATTTTTCCGGAAAGGTTGATCATGGCTTTTGCTCAAATTATAGCACAACTGTGCCGATATTTCTATACAGACCATGAGGAGGGGTCCTTTAACGCTTTTTGCGATATTTTTAACGGTTTTTATTGTCTCTTGCGGTAAAAAACCCATGGACGCAAAAACCTTTGAAAAGGAATCACCCTATCCCGGAAAGGAAAAGATTGAACCTTACGCCAAAGGAAGCCTCCTCACCGTCAGAATGTGGGCTGACCTTTACGGGGAGAACAGAGCATCAAAGCCCGGAGACCTCATATTCATAAAAGTGGTTGAAAGCCTGAGCGCCATTGAGTCAATATCAAACGAGATTGACAGAAGTACCCAGTTTTCAAACTCAATCTCAGCCTTCTTCGGGGTTCCCCAGAGCACCCTCGCAAACCTCGGATCGGGAGCGGAAGGTGAGTTCTCCACATCCGCAGAAAGCGGACTTCAGCATAGGGGAGTCCTTACCACAAGACTTGCGGGAAGGGTTCTCAAGGTTTATCCCAACGGCTCAATGCTCATCAAAGCCTCAAAAAACATATTCGTCAACGGACTTGAGAGGAAGTTCGTGCTCATGGGTGTTATCCGACCCGAAGACATTGACAGCAGCAATACGGTTCCCAGCGACAGAATAGCTAACATGGAAATTTTCCTTGACGGTAAGGGATTCTTAGCTGACGGAGGAAGGCCCGGATGGCTTGCAAGGATTTTTGCAAAAATCTTTCCCTTTTAGTTCTTCTTCTTAGTTTAACCACCGCCTTCGGCGGTAGGATTAAGGACATTGCTTCAATTGAAGGAAACAGGGTAAACTACCTGATCGGTTACAGCCTCGTTGTTGGACTGAAAGGAACGGGAGACGGCAAAGCTACCTACTTCACTGTCAAGAGCCTTGCCAACATGCTTCAGAAGATGGGAATAGTGGTGGATCCCAACAGAATAACGGTCAGAAACGTTGCCGCGGTCATGGTAACAGCGAAGGTTCCTCCTTTCGCAAAGTCGGGAATGAGGTTTGATGTTGAGGTTTCCTCCATAGGTGATGCAAGGAGCATTGAAGGAGGAACGCTATTGATGACTCCCCTCAGGGGACCGGACGGTCAGGTTTACGCCCTCGCTCAGGGGCAGGTGATCGTGAGCGGATACGAGGCAAGGGGAAGGGGCTCAAGGAGAGTGAAGAATGTGCCTACCGTCGGCAGGATACCCAACGGTGCTGTCCTTGAAAGGGATATGCCCGTTGAGGTCTCAAGGGAAAAATTCAGAATTATTCTTGACTATCCCGACTTTACCACAGCAAAGGCGGTGCAGGACGCAATTAACAGGCGCTTCGGGGAAAACACCGCAAGAGCCCTTGACAGCGCAACCGTTGAGGTCTCCGTTCCCGAGAACACGGCTCCCGTTGATTTTATTTCAATCGTTGAAAATCTTGAGATCACCGGCTCCAAACCGGCGAAGGTTGTTGTGGACGGAAGGTCGGGGACGGTTCTGCTCGGCGGAAATGTCAGGATAGATCCGGTAGCGGTTGCGGTTGGCTCCCTCGTCGTTAAGATAACGGAAAGAACAGAAGTTTCACAGCCTCCGCCCCTATCACCCGGTGAAACCAGAGAAGTTCCGAGGACAACTGTAGAGATAGAGGAGAAGAAAAGGAGGGTGGTGCCCCTCAAGGGAGCCACCGTAAGCGAGCTCGTCTCCTCCCTTAACATGATCGGTGCAACACCCAGAGAGATCATCTCCGTTCTTCAGGCTATAAAGGAAGCGGGAGCCCTCAGGGCTAAACTAGAGGTGCTGTGAAGGTCTATTTTCCTGTTCCTTCACTAACTTACCGCGAAGCGGTGGGTAAAGACATCAAAAAAGCTGCAGTTGAGTTTGAGGCAATCATGATATCCATGATTCTCAAGGAAGCCTTCAGACCCATGACGCGGGGTAAGGGATTTGCCATGAAAATGCATTACGATACCTTCGTTGAGGGTATAGGAAGACACCTTGCGCAGGCCGGAGGAATCGGGCTTGCTAAGTTCATAATAGATAAGTATGCTGGGGGTGGACATAATACGGAACGACAGGATAGAGGGAGCAATAAAGAGATTCGGTGAGAGGTTTACAAGAAGAATATACACCCAAGCGGAGCTTGAGTACTGCAATTCCCAGAAGGCAAGGATCCAGTGCCTTTCCGCCCGCTGGGCATGTAAGGAGGCTGTATTAAAGGCATTTTACATCCAGTTCGGCTACCTCCTAAAGTTCAGGGACATAGAAGTCACAGGTAACAGGGGAAAGCCCGCAAAGGTGAACATAAAGGATAAAAAAGCCCTTGAAATTCTCGGAGACAGGGAGATCATCATTTCCATATCCCATGAAAAGGATCACTCTGTTGCGGTGGCGATAATAAGATGAGCTTAAGAAAGGAGATTGAGGACTTCGTTATCAGGATTAGGGGAGGCTCATTCTTCCTCTCACCGAGGGAAAGAATGTTCCTTGACTTACTTAATGAGATGGGAGTGCCTCCTTCGGTGGTTAAAGAAGGTTTGGAGATTTGTATCTCCGCAGTTAACCCCTCAAAGAGACAAAAATTTCCGATCTTTCTCTGCCTCGGAAAGATCCTTGAGCTTTACGAAAACTATCAGAGAATAAAGCTTCAGAGGGAGCCCTTTGACTGGAAGGAGCGGTATCTAAAAAAGATCAATGCTGTAATGCACCTCCTTGATTCTGAACCTCCTTCACCCCGTTCTGAAGAAGATGCCCAAAAGGTGCTTAAGGAACTTGAGAAGAGGATCTTTAAAAAGCTCTGGGAGTCCCTTGAGCAGGAGGAGAAAAGGAAAATACTTGATTCGGTGAGGGAGTTTCGCAGGGAGGACGACATATACAGGGAACTGATAAAAAAGAGGGTTTTTGACCTCCACGGAATACCGAGATTATCACTTTATCTCGGCTGATAGGGCGGACTCTACCGCATCCATAAGAGCCCTTGCTTTGTTCAGCGTCTCCTCCCACTCCCTTTCCGGCACCGAATCAGCCACAATTCCTGCCCCAGCTCTAACATAAACCCTGTCGTCAAGATGGACAGCGGTCCTTATGGCAATTGCCATGTCCATGTTTCCCTGAAAGGATATGTAGCCGACCGATCCAGCGTAAATGCCCCTCCTCTCCTTCTCAAGCTCCTCAATGATCTGCATTGCCCTGACCTTGGGAGCACCGGAAACGGTTCCCGCGGGAAAGGTTGCCTTCAAGACATCAAGGGCATCGTATCCCTCGTCAAGCTCTCCCGAAACATCGCTTACAATGTGCATTACATGGGAGTACATTTCAATCCTCATAAAGTCATCAACGCGGACCGTGCCCCTTTTTGATACTTTGCCGATGTCATTCCTTGCAAGGTCAACGAGCATGAGGTGTTCCGCCCTTTCCTTCTCGTCCCCGAGAAGCTCCCCCGCAAACCT
>JALSHX010000055.1 GCA_026982025.1 Aquificaceae bacterium
TCTCTCCGCCAGTGCCCCATGACCGATCTCTCTCCTTCTGGGAGGACCCCATGATCTCGCCTCACCGCCCGAAAAGGGAGGAAAGTTGTAGTGGAGCATAAATCTTTTAAAGACTTCTCCCTCCGCAATGGTTTCAACCATCTGGGCTTCGTCCGGTGCACCGAGGGTCACGGTGACAAAGGCCTGAGTCTGCCCCCTTCTGAAGATTGCACATCCGTGGGGTCTCTCAAAGGGATGAACATCAATGGTAATAGGTCTGATCTCATGGGGCTTTCTTCCATCAATTCTGACTCCCTCCTTCAGTATCTTCTCCCTCATGAGCCTGCTTTCAAACTTTTTAAAGTGATATCCGACACTGAAGTGGAGTTCCTCTGGAACCTGATTTGAAGAGATAAACTCCTCAAGTATCTGTGCGAGCCTCCTGTTTCTCTCCTTTTTATCCTCTACGGAAAATGCCTCAAGGATCTTATCCCTGCACTCCTTTTCCATCCTCAAGGCAAGGTCCCCGTCAATCTCAACGCCTTCCACCTCCATCTTCTCAGCACCCGCCTTTTCCCTTAACTTCTCCTGGGCTTCAATGAGGTCCCTTATGGAGTCAAGCCCGAAGTACAGAGCCTCCGTTATTTCCTCCTCAGGAACCTCAAGGGCTCCGCCCTCAACCATAACGATTGCGTCTCTGGTACCCGCAAGGATTATCTCAAGGTCGGATTCCTTTCTCTGATCGTATGTGGGATTTGCTATTAGTTCACCCCCGACCCTGCAAACGCGCACACCCGCAATGGGTCCTTCAAAGGGTATCCTGGATATGTGAAGGGCTGCTGAAGCTCCTGTAATGGCAAGAACATCCGGGTCGTAGCTCTCGTCCGCAGACAGTGTAAGTGCGGTTACCACCACATCATTGAAAAATCCTTCCGGGAAGAGAGGCCTAATGGGTCTGTCAATGACCCTTGAGGCAAGTATTTCCCTCTCCGAGGGCTTTCCTTCCCTCTTGACGAAACCTCCCGGAATCTTCCCGTACGCAGAGGGGCGTTCCCTGTAATCCACCGTCAGAGGCGTAAAGTCAATGTCGGTATTGGGTTCGTCCGACATAACGGCAGTTACGAGGACTGCTGTTCCGCCCTGCT
Source organism: Aquificaceae bacterium (assembly GCA_026982025.1). Classification (GTDB taxonomy): domain Bacteria; phylum Aquificota; class Aquificia; order Aquificales; family Aquificaceae; genus Hydrogenivirga. The sequence goes on from JALSHX010000055.1 coordinate 1,125, forward strand.
TAACGACGACGGCACCGTCAGCCTGACAGGCGTAGGGTCCTGTTTCAATTATGACGGGCTGGGGGCAGTTGCCTACCCTTGCCGATTCCTCTGCCATTCTACTTTACCTGAAGCCCCAGCTTAGAGGTAATTTCAATGTACCTCTGGTAGTCTTTTTCCCTGAGATACTCAAGGAGCTTTCTTCTTTTGTTGACCATGGCTATCAGTCCCCGCCTTGAGTGAATGTCTTTTTTGTGCTCCTTCATGTGCTCCGTCAATCTGTTGATCCTCTCCGTCAGTATGGCTATCTGAACCTCGGGTGAGCCTGTGTCCTTTTCGTGTCTCTTGTAGGCTTCTATCAGCTCCGTCTTCTTCTCCTTTGAGAGGGGCATTAATTCAAACCTCCTGCCTTTCCTGTTTGAGCTAATTAATTATACATCAAACATCGTAGATCGTATCAAGAAGCTCCTTAGCTCTCTCCTCATCAACTTCCTTTAGCTTTTTATAAACCTCCCGTGCGGAATCAATTTTCTTTAGCCTAACATAGGCGGTGCCGAGCTTGTAAAGAAGCTCCGGATTGTCGGGACTCACCTCAAGCTGTTTCTTTAGGTCCTCAATGTACTTTTCAAGGAGCCCCTCACCCATCTTGCTGAATACACCGCGGTAGTTTTTACCAAGCATTCCAGTTAATAATATCTTATGGACTGGATTCAGGAATCTCTGAGCCAGCTCAAGAAGGAAGGGCTATACAGAAGCAGGATAAAAAGGGAGGGTCTCTTAGACTTTTGCGGGAACGACTATCTTGGACTTAAGGACCGCCCGGAGGTTATTGAGGAAAGTATAAAGGTCCTGAAAAAGTACGGTCTGGGTTCGGGAGCAAGCCAGCTGGTCTCGGGCTACACGGAAGAACACGAAAAGCTGGAAACCACACTTGCCAAGTTCAAGGAAGCTCCCCGATGCCTTCTTTTCGGAAGCGGGTATCTTGCCAACACTGGTGTGATTCCCGTGCTGGCTCAGAAAGGCGACCTTATCCTGAGCGACGAGCTGAATCACGCCAGCTTAATTGACGGCATAAGGCTCTCTGGTGCGGATAAAGTAGTCTTTCCTCACAGGGATTACGATAAGGTGAGGGATTTCCTTCAAAAAAACAGGAATAAGTACAGGAGGGTTATCATAGTCAGCGATTCCGTGTTCAGCATGGACGGGGATGTGGCGGACCTCCCAATTCTCTTTGAACTATCTGAGGAGTTTGATACCCTCCTTTATGTTGACGACGCCCACGCCACAGGAACCATCGGAGAAGGGAGAGGCTCCCTCCGCCACTTCGGACTTTCTTTTAAAGAAAACCTGATACTAATGGGAACCCTCTCAAAAGCCGTCGGTTCTTATGGAGCCTTCCTCTGCGCATCGGAGGAATTAATAAATTTGATGATTAACAGAGCAAGGTCCCTCATATTTACCACTTCACTACCTCCTCACATCTGCGCCGGGTCAAGAAAATCTATTGAGATAATAAGGGACAATCCTCAGATTGTAAAACAGTTAAATGAACTCACCCGAAAAATATACAACATCCTGAAAGACCTCCCCTTTGAGGTAATCTACCACCAAACTCCCATCATTCCCCTCATAGTCGGAGATGAAAGGAAGGCTCTTGAAATCTCTTCAAAACTGCTGGATAAGGGAATACTTCTGAGGGCAATTCGCTATCCAACGGTTCCCAGAGGAAGGGCAAGGCTCCGTCTTACCGTTTCCCTCAGATACACCGAGGGAAATATTCAAAAATTAATTGATTCACTCAAGGAGATTTCATAAATTCAATATTGTTCCCCCGAGGGGGCGAAAGGTTTCGACGGGGACCGTAGGTCGGGAGTTGCGGGTCGGATGGCTACCGTTAACAGCCGTAGCCAACAGCTCCCGAAGCTGAGCTTGCTCTCGCTGCCTAATTAAAAAGGCAGCGCGTCCCCGGTGAGCTGGCGGGTGGCTTACCGGAGGGCGTCAGAGACACCCGCTCGGGCGGTTCCGACGCACGGTGAGGGACCGCCGACAACCGAGCCGTGCTTGTCCCGTCACGCCTGCCCGTGGGCAAAGGCGGGACGAGATACCAAACACGGGCTACGCCCGCTAAAGCTCCCGGGTGCCGAAGGTCTTCGGACGCGGGTTCGATTCCCGCCGCCTCCACCATAAAAAAACAAAAAACTCAACTCTATGCCACAATAATACGGATAAAGGGAAAATGCTCATAACAAACGGGGAGTTTGCAGGGCTAAGGGAAAGGTTCATTTACTATTTTTCCGCCGTCGGCATTTTCTCAACCCTTATCTTCGGAGTCATACCCAACATCCGAGCGGGAAACTCATTCCTCGCTCTCTACGAACTTATCCTTACATCCATCGCAACACTGAATGTCATCGTCTTTTACAAAAAGAAGAACTACACCCTTGCCTCAGTGACCATTCTGGTCCTCATGATCCTCGTGCTCTTTGCCCTCATAAAAACGGGTGGATTCAACGGAACTGGAATCCTGTGGGTTTACACCTTTCCCCTGCTCTCTTTCTTCCTGAGACCCGACCGGGAAGCCTTTTTCTGGAACACCCTCCTCATCTCGCTTGCCATCCTGCTCATCTTTTTACAGGCGGAGGGTATCGTTGAGGTTTACTACTCCACGCTCCAGCTCCGTCAGGCACTCGGAGCCTACATCGCCGTTTTTCTCCTCTCTTACTTCTACAGCAGGGTCATAAACAGACTTCTTGGAATCCTCAGGGAAAGGGCAATTAAAGACCCTCTAACTGGACTTTATAACAGGGACTTCGTATTTGAAACCCTTGAAAAGATACTTCACAGGGTAAAAAGGGGAGATAAAAACAGCTACTGTCTAGCATACATTGACCTTGACGGTTTCAAGTATGTTAACGACAGGTACGGCCACCACGAGGGCGACCGGGTTCTTAAGGAGGTTTCAAACAGAATTCAGTCCAGCTTCAGGAAGGGAGATGTGGTTGGAAGAATAGGAGGGGACGAGTTTATCACCCTCGTTTACAACTGCACTCCTCAAAGGGTTGAAGAAAGGCTTTCAAATCTCAGGAATGAGATATCGCGGGATCCCTCAATGAAAGGTATATCCCTGAGCTTTGGAGTTGTTAAGATAGACGAAGGCGCTGACGATGTGGACAAACTTCTCCACGAGGCTGACGAAAGGATGTATGACATGAAACGCTCAAAAAAGTCAGGATAAGTTATATTTTGAAATTTCCGAGGAGGAAGCTATGGGATACAGAAGTGATGTGATAAAAAAGGGTGTTGAGAGGGCACCTCACAGGGCACTCTTGAGAGCCTGCGGGTTTTCAGAGGAGGACTTTGACAAACCGCTCATCGGTATAGCAAACTCGTACATTGACATAATCCCGGGACATGTACACCTCCGGGAGTTCGTCCAGCCCATCAAGGAGGAGATCAGGAAGGCGGGGGGAGTACCTATTGAATTTAATGTAATAGGGGTTGACGATGGCATCGCCATGGGTCATTACGGAATGCACTACTCCCTTCCATCAAGAGAGCTAATAGCCGACTCAATAGAAACCGTCGTTAACGCCCACCAGCTTGATGCCCTCGTTTGCGTTCCCAACTGCGACAAGATCGTTCCCGGTATGCTTATGGGAGCACTGAGGGTCAATATTCCCACCATTTTCATAAGCGGGGGTCCCATGCTGGCGGGAGAGCACGATGGGAAGAAGATTGACTTGATTTCGGTTTTTGAAGGTATAGGAGAGCTCAAAGCGGGAAAGATAACGGAAAAGGAGCTAAAAACCATTGAGCAGAATGCCTGTCCCACATGCGGTAGCTGTGCCGGCATGTTTACCGCCAACTCAATGAACTGTCTCTGTGAGGTTCTGGGGATTGCCCTTCCAGGAAACGGTACCATCTTAGCCATAGACCCGAGGAGGGAGCTACTTGCAAGGGAGGCGGGAAGAAGAATCCTTGA
>JALSHX010000056.1 GCA_026982025.1 Aquificaceae bacterium
TTGTAAAGAGATTGAGGGCGGAGCATGAAAGGGATTGTAGAGAGACTCAATAAAAAGCTCACAGTTCCGCTGGCTTACAAACTGAAAGATGTGAGCACAATAACCCCAAACAGGTTGACCCTTCTCTCTTTCCTGATTGCAGGGATCCTCGCCCCGATATCTATCGTCGGAGGGTATTTACCTCTTGCAGGGGTTATGGTGTATATTGGAGCGCTCTTAGATTCCTTAGACGGAGATCTTGCCCGAGTGAGGGGAATTACCTCCAAGGAAGGTGCTATACTGGATGCGGTTTTAGACAGATATACGGACTTACTACTTATAGGCTCGTTGATAATCTACGATAGAGAGTGCCTCCTTTGGGGAATTCTCGCTATTATAGGTGTATCCTTAGTTCCTTATATAAGGGCGAAGACTGAGGCTGAAGGTAAAAGCTCAACCGCTACCTTGGGTTCGAGGGATGTAAGAAACCTGATCCTGCTGGTGGGGTTGCTTTTGAATACACCATGCTTAACTTTAATTGTGCTTGCTATAGTGTCAAATATATCCGCCCTTCACAGGCTACTTCATGTACTTAAGAGGTAGCCGTGATGAAGTGTGTAATACTCGCAGCGGGAAGAGGTAGCAGGCTTAAGCCTATAACTAGCTACATACCCAAACCCTTGTTACCGGTAAACCATGGGTGTGTGATAGATAGGGTTATAAGTTATCTATCCTGCGGGTGTAAAGAAATACTCCTCGTAACTGGACATCTCCACGAGCTACTTGAAAGGTATATAGTGAGAAGGTACCCGAACGTTAAGTTTGTGAATGTTGATCGCATAACTCCCGGCAATCTTCATACCCTACTGCAAGTTCGGGATTTCCTGAGCGGTGAAGAATTCGTTATCGCAAACGCGGATCACATATTCCCTGAAGAGGTATGGAACCCCTTTCCTAAGAAGGAAGGTTCGCTTGAGCTTGCCTGTCACAGTAGTGGAACGAGAGCTTTTCTTGAGGACGAGATGAAGGTGAAGGTAAAGAACAGCAAGCTCGTCAGGATGGATAAGAAGCTTGAAAACTACGAAGGAGCTTACACTGGACTTGCCTACGTAGGTAAGGATAGTGCAGATATCTTCTGGGAGTCCGCTGAAAAAGTGTCAGCACAGCGAAGAGATGAAGCCAAAGTTGAGGATGTTTTCAACTTTCTTGCAGAAAAGGAAATGCCAGAAGTGGTCTGGATAGATAACATCCGATTCTACGAGGTAGATACCGTAGAGGACCTCAGGAGGATATGGAATGAAGCCAAGGCTGGTTCTTTTTGACCTTGACGGAACCTTGGTTGACAGCATGGGAATATATGCAGAGAAAGCCTCTGAGCTTATAGGAGAGCACTACGGAATTTTTAAGGAGGAGGCAAAGGAACTGTATCTTAAAACCTCCGGACTTCCCTTTATAAAACAGTTGGAGATCATGTTTCCGGGAGATAGTAGGAATAAGCATGTTGCTGAAGCCTTTGAGAGCTGGAAAGGGCATATCTTAGAGGATTTAGAGATTCATCCTGAGGGCGTTGAGGTCATAGATCAACTTAACAGAATGGGTATAGTAACGGCGATATCTTCCAACAACCTCAAGGAATACGTGGAGGATATAGTTAAGCGCAGCGGAGCACAGCCAAGGTATATCTTAGGATGGGATGGCAGAGACTTTACAAAGGGCAGACCTCACGTGGAACACCTTGAAAGGGAAACAGGGATTCAGCGGCGTAGCTTCCTCATGGTAGGTGATAGCCCAAACGATATGAAGATAGCCATGGACTGCGGAGTTAACTTCGTTGCTTTGCTCAGGGAATTTACAGAAGAAGTATTTTTATCATCAGGAAAGAACGTTAGAGTAATTAAAAAAATCAGAGAGCTTTTAGATTTCGTTTAGCTTCCCTGAAAACTTCCACCCACTTCTCCCACCTGAGCCTCCCCGTCTGGGTGTTCTGTTTACTGGGATGATAAGAAGTTATCAATGTGTAAGGAAGCCCTTCGGGCTTATATACTAAACCATGTCCGAACTTTATACCCTTCAGATTGGACTCAGGGTATATCTTATTTAGAGCCTTAATGGTTCCCTTCAAGGCTATACTCCCGAGGCAGAGAACAACCCGAACACTCTTTAAGAGTTTAAACTCCCTCACGAGATATTCGTTGCAGTTCTCAATTTCCTCTCTCGTGGGCTTGTTCTGTGGCGGAGCGCAGCGTACGACCGCCGTTATGTAGGCATCCCTCAGCTCAAAGCCGTCCTCCCTGTGAACAGATTGAGGCTTGTTGGCAAATCCCGTTTGGTATAGAGCCTTAGCAAGCCAGTTTCCCGATTCGTCTCCGGTAAACATCCTCCCCGTTCTATTTCCGCCGTGGGCTGCAGGGGCGAGACCCACAATGAGAAGCCGTGCCTCGGGGTCTCCAAATCCGGGGAGTGGTTTTGCCCAGTAATTCCAGTCTTTAAATCTTTTGACCTTTTTCTTGCCGACTTCCTCAATGTAAGAGATAAGTCGCGGGCAGGCTCTACAATTAATTATTTTTTTGCGGAGTTCGGCAAGGTCCTGCTCGTTCATGAGAGAATCATAATTATATTGGGATGAACTTTGTTGTGGTGGGAAAGGTGATCGGAACCTTTGGGACAGAAGGGGATTTAAAGGTTTTAGCCATAGCTCCCGAGGAATTTTTTAAAGGTGCTAAGAAGCTCTACTTTAAGAGGAAGGGAGGAGGCTTCGTCCCTTTCGGTGTTGAAAGAGTGTCTGAAGCGGGAGGATATTTGATCGTTAAGCTCATTATAAACGGGGGTATTGAGGATGCTAAGGGTTTTGTGGGTGCGAAGATATATGCACAGCAAGAAGAACTGCCCTCCATCGGTGAGGACGAGTATTATGCCTTTGAGCTTGAGGGGATGGAGGTTTTTACGCAGGAGGGGGAGTTTATCGGTTTAGTTGAAAGAGTTGAGGAAGGAGGACCGTACTCCTATTTGGTTTTGAACAAGGGCAATACATGGATACCCTTCCACTCGGAGGTTGTCCTTTCCGTTGACAGGGATAAAAGAAGGATCACTGTCAGGGATAATGTAATTCCGTAAATTTAATGGAAGATGAGGGCGGTTGCCAAATTCTGGCACTTGGAAGACGGTAAGGTACACTGTGACCTTTGTCCGGTGGGCTGTGACCTTAAGGAAGGACAGGTAGGTTCCTGCGGTGTAAGGGTTAATGTCGGAGGAAGGCTCATCACCTTTACATTCGGTACGGTAACGAGCGCCGCGATAGATCCCGTTGAGAAAAAACCGCTTTTTCACTTCTATCCAGGACACCTGACTTTAACCATCGCAACACCGGGGTGCAACCTCCACTGCAGAGGTTGTCAGAACTGGCAGATTTCTCAGGTCCCGAAGGGTGCTGTGTTTGAGAATAGTGCCTTTGAGGAGACTTATATTGATCCTTCCCTGATTGTGGAGAAAGCACTTGAAAGCGGTTGCAAAAGCATATCATACTCCTACTCGGACCCCACCATCTTTGCGGAGTACATGATTGAAGTGGCAAAGCTGGCAAAGGAGAGGGGACTTTTCAACATCATGGTCACCGCCGGGTATATAAACAGGGACCCCCTTGAAGAGATTAACAGATACATGGATGCATACAGTATTGACCTTAAATTCTTTTCCGACGAGGCATACAGGAAGTACTCAAAGGGAAGGCTCCAGCCCGTTCTTGAGAACATTGAGTACCTTTTTTCAACTGGGAAGTGGATTGAACTTACCACACTCATCGTTCCAAGGTTTTTGACCGAAAAGCAGATCAGGGGAATAGCCCGATGGATAAGAGAGAGCCTTGCCCCGTGGGTTCCGTGGCACCTATCAAGGTTTTTCCCTCACTACCGGGCACTTGAACTTCCTCCCACACCGGAGGAAGACCTCTTCAGGGCGTACACCATAGGTAAGGAAGAAGGTCTTGAACATGTTTTTATTGGAAACCTGTGGGGAAATGACTACGAAAGTACCTACTGTCCTTCCTGCGGAGAAATCCTCATAAGGAGAAGAGGTTTTCATGTTGAAGGTTTTTACATAAAGGAGGGCAGGTGCCCATCCTGTTCAAAGGAAGTAAAGGGCTTTTTCTGACTACTCCACCTCAATTTTTTTTGAGGTTTTCTTCTTTTTGTCGGAGGTTTTTTCCTCAAGGGAGTTAACCTTGTAGTCAATCAGGGTTTTGACAATCTTTAGGAAGGAGAGTTCAATTGCGTAAATATTCCTTACAACTTCGTCGCGCACATCCTTGGGAGGTAAAAGCTTCTCCATCAACCTTCCGATACTGCCCCTAATTTCTTCAATTTCTTCTTCAAGGGTTTCGGTTTTTAGGTCCTCCTTTTTACCAGCCATACTAATAATTTAAGCCATCGTTAATGGATTTGAGCGGTATGATTTAATTTTTCATATCCGGATGAGAGTCTGGGGGAGATTAAAGTCTTTCTTTGAGAGTTTAATTCCCGAAGAGGAAAGATATGCAAATCAGCATCTTTACAGGACCTCCTTCTTGAGAGTGGCTCTTCTCGGGTCCTTATCCCTCATAGGTTCGGGTGCCTCATACCTTTATGCAATTATTGATGTTATTGAAGGTGATTACTTTATCGCCTTCCTTGAAGCGGTTCTGGGAACTGTACTTTTCCTCAATCCCTTTGTTGCCATGAAGTACAAGAACTTCAATGTTATGGCAATGGTCTCCGTTTTCCTCTTCAGTGCGGTAATCCTCTCCGCAATCTTTGATGAACTTCCCGAAGATCAGTCAACTCTCGTCTGGATCCTCGTTATTCCTCCTGTTACATTTTTAACCCTCGGGAGGAAAGGAGTTTACTGGGCCGGGGGTCTTCTACTACTTCACCTTGCCACTGTGCTGTTGAGACCTCAGGTGAAGCTGGGAATGCTCGTTGATACCTATTTGAGCTACTCTCTTATAAGTGTAATCCTATACTTTTACGCCTGGATGTCTGAGCGTTACAGGGAGGTCTGGTCAAATCTTGCAAGAACTGA
>JALSHX010000057.1 GCA_026982025.1 Aquificaceae bacterium
AGAAGCTAAGCTTATAGGTCCCAACTGCCCCGGCCTGATAACCCCTGACGAGGCAAAGGTCGGGATAATGCCCGGACACATATTCAGAAGGGGTAAGGTCGGCATAGTTTCAAGGAGCGGAACCCTCACCTACGAGGCGGCGTACCAGATCAGCAGAATGGGTCTCGGTCAGAGCACAGCGGTCGGCATTGGTGGAGATCCCGTTCACGGTCTTTCCCACAGGGATGTTATTGAGCTGTTTAACGAAGACCCTGAAACGGAAGCGATTCTCATGATCGGTGAAATAGGAGGAACCGCAGAGGAGGAGGCTGCCGAGTACATTGAGTCAAATGTTAAAAAGCCCGTTTTTGCCTACATCGCGGGAATTACCGCACCGCCTGGAAAAAGAATGGGACACGCAGGAGCCATTATCATGGGCGGAAAGGGCACCGCGCAGGCAAAGATGTCTGCCCTTGAGAAGGCAGGCGCCCATGTCATAGAAAACCCGGCCATGATCGGTGAAACGGTTGCCCGGGAGTTAGGAGCAAAAGCTGATTAAGATTATATTGATATATTTAAAGTCTTTAATATTTTATTAGTCCATACCAGATTTAGGAGGTACGGAGAATGGGACTCAAAGTTAGGGTTGACCAGGACACCTGCACCGCCTGTGAACTCTGCTATGACAGGATTCCCGAGGTTTTTAAGGACATAGGTGACGGCATTGCGGATGTTGTTAAAGTTGACATAGATGACGGGGACGAAAGGTGGATGATGGTCCCCGGAAACCTTGAGGACGATGTGAACGAGGTTGCAGACGAGTGCCCCAGCGGTTCAATTATCGTTGAGGACGCGGACTAAGATAACTTTTCTGGGGACCGCAGGCGGTCGCATAACCACGTTCAGGTTAGTTAGAAGATCCGGCGGATTTTTAATAGAGAAAAACGGCTTTCTTGCCCATGTGGACCCGGGACCGGGAGCCTTCGTTTACCTGAAGGAAAAAGGAATTGATTACAGAAACATCAATCTTCTGATAATTTCCCACCTTCACCTTGACCACACCGCGGACGCAAACACCCTCATAGAAGCCTGTTCCGACGGCGGAAGAAATAAAAACCTCACCCTTTTCTGTCCCCGTTCGGTCGTTGAAGGTTCTTCAAGAATTATCTTTCCATACTTAAAAAACCGCCTGAAGGTGGTGGGTTTTATAGAAGAAGGAAAGGAACTTCTTTGTAATGGTTTTAGTGTTCTTGGTGTAATGAAGCACACCCACCACGGAGCCGAAACCTACGGTCTTTTGCTTGCAGGTGAAATCCTCTATGTTTCCTGTGCACGCTTTGAGGAAAGGATGCTTGAGGTTTATCCAAAGGGCAAGAGGGTGATGATCCTCAACACCACCTTTTACTCAAGACGCTCAGCCATAGACCACCTTTCCGTTGAGGAAGCAAAGGACTTAATAAGGGAATGCAAGCCTTCCCTTGCCGTGATAACTCATTTCAGCATGGAGATGCACGAGAAGGTTCCTGAAAAGGTTGCAGAAGCTCTTAGCGATGAGCTGGGCATCCGTGTCATCGCCGCACGCGACGGGATGGAACTGACCATTTAGGTTGTGGATGAATAAAATAAGAGGATGGCGGGAGCATCCCTGAGGGCGGGTGAGCTTCAGTTCGGGTACTCAAAGAGGTATTTTTTTGAGCTTATAGAATCTTACCCGTTCCTGAGGAATGCCCTTGATGGTGTGCAAACGCCGTCTATGGTTATCAACCTGCGCGGAGTGGCGGACCGAATTGAGCTTCTAAAAAGGGAATTTGAGGGCTTCAAGATCTTTTACGCGGTGAAGGCGAACGATCACCCGGAGATTCTCAGGGCTGTTCAGGAAAAGGGTATCGGCTTTGAGGTTGCCTCTTCTGCGGAGCTTGAGAGGGTTCTTGAGGCGGGAGCTAAGCCGGAGAACATAATTTCAAGCAACCCAGTCAAGCCCCCCGATTTCATTGAGTATGCGTATAGAATGGGTGTGAAGACCTTTGCAGTTGACAGCTTTGCAGAGGTTGAGAAGGTCTCTTACCTTGCACCCAGAGCTCGGGTTTATGTGCGATTGGCGGTTCCCAACGAGGGTAGCGAATGGCCCCTTTCAAGGAAGTTCGGTCTTGATCCCGACACAGCCCTTGAAGTTCTCCTTTACGCAAGGGACAAGGGACTCGTTCCCTACGGTATCACCTTTCATGTGGGATCCCAGTGCAACAACCTTTCCAACTGGTTCACTGCAATTAAGAATTCATATCATCTCTGGGAAATGGCCCTCTCAAGGGGGCTGAGACTCACAATGCTCAACATAGGAGGGGGAATTCCTATCAGGTATCTGCGGGAGTCCCTGAGACCGGAGGACATCGGGTACTATGTTAAAGGTCTTCTTAGAAAGTACTTTCCCACATCTCCCTACGAGCTTCAGATGGAGCCGGGAAGAGGGATCGTAGGTGATCAGGGAATCCTTGTTGCTTCGGTTATAGGCAAGGCAAGGAGGGGCGGTGAAAACTGGCTTTATGTAGATACGGGAGTGTTCAACGGTATTGCGGAGGCTCTGGGTGGAATCAGGTATCCCGTCTTCGTTGAGAGGGAGGGTGAGCTTAAGGAGTGGACCCTCGCGGGCGTTTCCTGTGACAGCATGGATGTTATAGCTAAGAGAATTTACCTCCCGGAGCCAGAGGTGGGCGACCGGCTCTACTTTCTCTCGGCAGGAGCATACACAACAGTTTACGCAAGTAATTTCAACGGCTTCCCACCACCGAAGGTGGTTTTTGTATCATAGCTCCGTTATTTTGAAAGCTATCTTGTCCTTATCGTCAAGGGATAGTTCAATGACCTTTGAAATTAGGCGAATGACATCGCGGGACTCCTCTCCCAGAAATACCTCAAAGGTTCTTTTAAGGGCGGAGACGCTTGAGGTTGTGACGCTGAGCAGGGTGAGTATGGGTATGTCAAAGAGCTTTCTGACGGACTTGAAGGCGTCTTTAATGACTATGTCGCTCATGTATATGATCTCGGGGTTAAGAAAAAGGGCCTCCTCAAGTCCTTCATCAAAGCTGTCCACATCCACTCCCACTTCTCTCTGTATTACGATGGAGTTGCTGTGCTTTATGAGGTATGTAATGGGTCTTTCAAGAACATATATGAGTCCAGACTCCTGCTCGCAAATTTCTTTGAGAAGTGAGTATGAGAAGAGGTTGTGTATTACATAGGATTTGCCGATTATTGCAACGATTCCATGAAGGGATGTTAGTGTCCTCAGGAGTTCTTTGAGGTCCTCCCTGTTTGCCACTATTTTCTCAAGGGGAGGTATCTCGTATGGAACTTTAACGATGCTGACCACATAGCTGCCCCTCTGTGTCAGGTATGTAACGCGTATTCTTCCCACTTCAGGCAGTCCGAAGGAGAAAAAGCCCTCCCTTCCGAGGGGTCCGAGGGAGGTTGTGGTGTGAGATCTCAATGATACAAGAGTATCTCTTATGTCTTCGGGCGAAAGGATGACATCCATTATTCTGTTTATTCCCCTGTCATTCCTCTCCACGGGCGACGCCTTGGGGGCAAGAATCACCTCCGTGAATTCTTTTCTGACACCGAGGTAGTTAAGGATCTCCGGAGCTAAGTTCATTTAAACTTTCCCCCCACCTTATTTTAAACCTTATCGGTCAAAAGCTCCTGAATGTGAAAAATACCATTCAATTGGGTATGGGACGGTTATTATATTAACGAGGTACGGGCTGAGCTTAAGGGGAGGGCTCTCATAGGCTTCACTCCTTGACAGCTCACCTGTCCTTAAAACTCTCGGAGGTAGGGACCATGAGAGGACGGCGATTGCTTCTCATGACTTTGTCTTTGGGAACCGCTCTTTTTTTAACATCCTGTCCCGAAGGCGGTGGTGGCGGTCCGGGAAATCAGCAGGATCCCTCAAAGTCAAACAAGTGGGACCAGATGAAGTGGGATCAGGGCAAGTGGGGGCTACTTGAGGGCAAAAAACTTATAAGGGAGGTAGTGTCATGAGAATTTTCGGTCTGTTGATTGCTGGATTTGTGGCTTATTTACTCATGGCAGATGTCTCAAAAGGTGGTGAGGTAACGGGTTTGATTGAGTTCCAGCCAAACACCACAGCCAAATCATCGGAGGTAAACGAGAACTTCAACAGAATCAGGGACGCGGTTAATGACAACAACAGAAGGATAGATGCGCTGGAGAGCTTTAAAGGAAATCTGAGCAGTTCCTGCCCCGCGGGACAGTCGGTTGTTGGTGTCAGTCCGGATGGAACATTGACTTGCGAGGACATGAATAAGGGTGAAAAAAAACTAGCTGTGTCATTTCATCCATCCTGTTTTGCGGTTTCTGGGGATCCTGCAAGTTACCTACCAAAACTGGAGGAGGAAACATTATCTGGTTCTTATAAGTATCAATATGTTTGGGCTAAAGATATCGACTCTTCAACTACACTTCCAACTTGGCTTTTTTGCCCAATTTTTCTTCCCCACGGAGCTAAGATCACGAAATTTTGTGCAATGGTTTATGATGGTGATTCATCTTATGATATGGTTTTAAATCTTGAGGTTGTTACTCTACTTGGGGGTAAATTAACCTTAGCTTCAGTTAGGCCAACAGGCATGGGTACTATTGAGTATCCCTGTGATGACGCAACAAACCTTCCATACGAAGTGACGGTTGGAAATACCTTATATGTTATTTTTTCCACAGCAGAATCGAAGAATTTAAGGGTTTATGGTGGATGGATTTATTACACCATTGATCCAACCCTTTCTTTGCCTTAATGCGAGTTTATGGGAGCCCGATCAAAGAGCGGGCTCCCAAGATTTATAAAAATTGTTCAATCGTTTTGGCTTCCTTTGAGCTCCGTCATAAAGCCATCGGGAAATTAATATATTCTTAAGTAAGGTTCAGAGAGAGGAGGCAACCCGATGGCTGTTAAGGACATAATGGATGCTCTCAGAAGCATAAGCCTTGAGGAGGC
>JALSHX010000058.1 GCA_026982025.1 Aquificaceae bacterium
TGAGTCAGGAAAGCTTGAGCTCTCCGTAAGATACGAAGGAGAATCAAGGCTTTTTAAAGACATGAAAAGGGACATCAACAGACTGTCTCTAAGCATTCTGGTGATGGGAATTTTTATTTCCATGGCTTTGATAGTCTCCGCCTACAAACCAAATTTCTTCAGGGAAGAATTTTTCCTTCTCATAGCAGGGATAATTGCCCTGATCATGTCAGGTGGTCTTCTTTTCAAGGTTCTCAGAGAGGGAGCCTGACCTATTAACAAACCTCTCGCAGATTCCCGCTATGTCGCCCGCCCCCATGAACAGCAGAACCCATCCTCCGCCGAGGTCCGAGTCAATTTTTTCAAAGAGACACTCTTCACTTTCAATAAAATCGGCTCCGCTCTTCAGCGCAAGGTCGGCGGCTCTGACCCCGTAAATGTTCTCCTCACCGGCGGGAAAAATTTCAAGAATGTAGGTCTTATCCGGAAGGTTTAAAACCTTAACGAAATCATCAAAGAGCAGATGGGTCCTTGAGTATCTGTGAGGCTGGAAGACAAGGGCAATCCTCTTGGACGGGTACATTTCCCTCAAAGCACTGATGACACAGTTCATCTCGGTAGGGTGGTGACCGTAATCATCAAAAACAGGCATCCCGTTGACTACTCCTTTGAAGTCCATCCTTCTGTCCGCATTCCTGAAGCTCTCAAGGGACTCCCTGATCGTTGAAAAGTCAATACCAAGATTTAAAGCCACTGCAGTTGATAGAAGTGCGTTATAAACATTGTGGCGACCTCCTATTGGGAGGTTGATTCTTCCGAGCTCCTTACCTCCCCAAAAAACGGTGAAACCGTATCTTCCCTTCTCAGGAGCAAGATCCCGAGCAAAAACATCACCCTGTCCCTCCACCGAGCAGGTTATCACTTTTTTGCCTATTTCCCTGACCGCCTCCCTCACTCCTCCGTCATCACCGTTGACGACGCTGAAACCGTAGAAAGGGACCGAATCAACAAATCCTGAAAAGGATTCCACCAGTTTTTCGTAACTTCCGTAAAAGTCAAGGTGTTCCCTGTCAATGTTGGTCACCACCGCAACTATGGGCGACAGCTTCAGAAAAGAACCATCGCTCTCGTCCGCTTCGGAAATAAGGAGATCACCTCTTCCAAGCTTTGCATTACCACCGACCCTTTGAAGTTTACCCCCTATAATGACGGTTGGATCGTAACCTGCATTTTCAAGGATGCTTGCAATCATTGAAGTTGTTGTCGTCTTTCCGTGAGAACCGCTCACAGCTATGCCTTCCTTCAGGCGGAACAGCTCAGCGAGCATTTCCCCTCTCGTAATGATCGGAATGCCTATTTGCCGGGCTTTCAGGATCTCGGGGTTTTGGTGGTCAACGGCAGAGGAGTAAACAACCACATCAACGGAGGGGTCAACGTTTTCCGCCCTGTGCCCGATGAAAACCCGGGCACCCAGCTCCCTCAGGTCCGCAACATTGCTATTTTCCCTTAGATCCGATCCCGTTATTTGATAGCCCATCTCAATTAAAACGCGGGCTATTCCGCTCATACCAATTCCGCCGATGCCGATAAAATGAACCTTTCTGACCCTTTCCCTCAGCACTTCCTAAATTTATATTAAAGGAATTAAAGAAAACGAATATGAAAATAAAGGTCGGGCTTGCGGAGGGGTTACTTGGTTTTTTGATTTGGGCGGGAGTCGTTTCCGCCCAGGGGATAGGGGAACTGATAAGGGAGTATGAGAAGGCGGCTGAGCTGAGCAGAAAGACCAAAAAGGAAAGCCTTGGCCACCTGATCCTGTTTACGAGGAAGGATCTTGATGTACTTCAAGCACGAAAACTGTCGGATGTGCTCAAGCATATAAGACTCTTCACTGTCTCCAGCAACAGATTCGGTGTTCTCGGCTTTAACGAGTTTGGAACTTTGACCCAGATCCCAAAGCAGGTCAGACTGTACATAAACGATCACGAGGTATCGTCCCTGCACACGGGGTCGCCCTTTCTCGTCTGGGAAAACCTCCCGCTTGACCAAGTGGAGCACATAGAGATCTACCAATCACCGGGCGCCATTGAGCTGGGAAACGATCCATCAACGGTGATAATCAAAATCTACACCAAGAAACCCGAGAGGGAAAACGCCAGCAGGATCGTTGCCACCGCCAGTTCAAGAAGGGGCATTGAGGGTATATTTTACAGAGCTGTTGAGGTGTCTTCCGATTTCTCGTACATCTTCTTTGTAAGCGGGGGTTATGATCCAAGAGAACGGTTCAAGCTCGGAGGAGAAACACTGAGCAGGGACTCCGATTACCGCTACGCCTTTCTGGGAATGTACTTTGAAAACACGAGCCTGGAGCTGGGGTACGGATTCATCAGAAGGGATCCCTTCATGGGGTTTGCAATGGACGGTTCCGCAGAGGCAGGATTTACGGAGGCACAGGACTTTTACCTGGTCCTCACGAGCTATCCCTTTTACGACAGAGAAACTAAGATTGTTCTTTCCCTTGATAATCACAGGAGAGAACATTACGAAAGGAGTGATGGGGGTCTTTACATTCCCATATTCATGAGCCCGAATCCCCTCAACAACCCGGAGGATTTCTACGAAAACGCAGTTTTTGATAAGGCAGACCTTTACATATCAAAAACCTTCAACTTTCCAAAAATGAACCTGCTGTCCGCTTTGTCCTACAAGCTGTACAGTGCAAACATCCTTGAGAGACGGTACAGGACCATAGGTGGTTCAGTGGTTGATGTGGACGGAACCGTTCCCTTCAACAGGCAGGAGATTTTTTCTATTATTGTGGAAAATAAACTTTCACTAACTCCCAGAAACCTCATTATAACCGGGGTCAAGCTTGACGCCTACAACAGGAACGGCGGTGTACGAAACTTCAGGGAGTGGATAGCAAGGGTGGGATTCATATCGCTACCGACAGACAGACTCGCTCTAAAAACATTCGTTTCAAGAAGCTACATTCCTCCCTTTTTCTACGACATTGAAGTGTCCAAAAGGGATCTTGACACAGTGAAGATTCCCATCTCCATAACCGCGGAGGGTTCAATCAACCTTGAAGCGGTTAAATTTACCCTTTGGGGAGGCTACATGAGAGTGGAAGATGAGATCATTCCCGACAGCGGGGGCATCCTTCACAACTCTTCCCAAGCAGTCAACTACAGGTTCGCCTCCCTTGAAGCCGTCCTTTCCCCCACTGGGAACATTTCCCTTTCCGGAGGATACAGCTTCCTGATTGACCCTCAAAAGAAGGAGTCACCCACTTCGGGAGGTTATTTAAGAGCTACCTCAAGCATCGGACCGCTCAGTGCTTTTTCCGAGCTGGTTTACAGAAACTCGTTTACCTACGGGGGTAAAAGGATCGGTGATGGCTATGACCTCTCAGCGGGCATTTCCTACTCCATAACACGCGACCTTCAGGTAAGACTAAGAGGAGAAAACCTCCTGAATACCAGCACGCAAATTCCCTACAGAATATTCCAGCCTGCCGGAGTCGTGAGCTTTCCCGTGAGGTCAAGGACCGTGTATGCTTCCGTTGACTGGGTATTCTGATGGGTGCACTGTACTTCCTGATTTTAATAGTGGGTTTTTCCTTTGCCCTCATTTTTGAGGGGAGGGTGGACGAGGAGAAGGAGCTTGAGATAAGGATCCTTGAAAAGGTCTTTCAGGACCTGACGGGAAAAAAGAATATTAAGGTTTTTGTCATCGGTCCCGAAGGGCAGGACTTTGCGGAAAACATCAAAAAATTTTCAAAGAAGCTCAAAAAAGTGAAGGCATGCGGAGGTTCGGATATAGTGTATGTTGCAGGACGCTACACAAAAAAGCTACCCCCGGAGTGCAGGGGAATGATGGTGTTCGGATCAAGGAGAGAGGTCCTGTTCAGGTACTCAAACGCGGTGGGATCCTTTTACTGGAAGAAGGGCAGACCCAACCTCACCCTCATCAGGGAAAGGCTAAAGAGAATGAGGATCAGGCTATCACCCGATTACAACAGGTTCATTGAGTCCCTAAAAGAGTCCCACAGGGAGAGGTTCAAAAGATGAAAGCTACCCAGTACAGGATAGACAGGTCATTGATGGCTCTTATAATCCTCGTCATTTCCGCCTTTGTTCCCGTCTATTACGGTTCCCTGAAAATTGAGGAGTATGTCCAGAACAGGCTTATATCAAACGCGACCTCAATAATAGGCTCCGCCTTTGATAACATGGCGGGTCAGATACTCAAACAGATGGGCGATGGCGACATAGTTCTGACACTCTTTCAAAACGAGGACCTCAGAAGACAGGTTGAGAAGAGCCTTTCGGTTCTCGTTACCCCCGAGATTAAATACGTTTACATAGTTTACAGGGACGAGGAGGGAAAGTTCCGATTTCTCGCAGACGGCTCAAAGGACGACAAGGCACAGCTTGGAGAAAAGTTTGATGTAATACACGAGAAGGAGTGGATTGAAGCTATGGAAACGGGAGAAAGGAAGGTGATCGTTCAGGACAACATATACACCATAGGAGCAACCTACATAAAGCCCATAGTTCAGAAAGGAGAGGTGAGAGCTCTGCTCGTGGCTGATTTTTCCGTCAAGAAGGTTGAAGAGCTGAGGGCTACACTGGGATTTATAAGGCACATATCCGTGGCGACGGCGATAACCTCTCTCGTCTTCCTTTACATAGCGGTAGCTCAATACATCAAGGGCAGGAAAATAGCCCGCTCACTTTTCCTTGACAGATTAACCGGTCTGCCTAACAGAAATTACATTGACGAACTGGAGGGCAGATTAAGGATTTCAGATTACTACACAGCCCTTATTGACATTGACGACTTTAAAAGAATAAATGCCACCTTCGGTCCCGAAGCGGGAGACAGGGTTATCAGGGAGGTTGCCCTTTACCTCAGAACAAATCTTAAAAACGCGTCTGTGATAAGGTACGGCGGGGAGGAGTTCCTCGTTAT
>JALSHX010000059.1 GCA_026982025.1 Aquificaceae bacterium
AGTCTTTGAGAAACCGCGTGATGCTTCGCTCTGCCCTTTCACCGGTTAGTCCACCTCTTGCGTAGCACATAACCGGCTTTCCTTCGTAAAGGACTATCATTCCTAGAGGACTGAGAGATGTGTGAAGGAGAATGTACCCGCTGACCGAATTTTTTGCTGAAAGCTCAAGAAGAGCATCAAGATTTACATGGTGCGAATGCATGGGCTGTTGCAAATAATCTCCGTATCCTGCGAGGATGAGCGGTCCTTCCTCTTGGGGAGATACCCTGCCCCTCAACAGATTCATCAAAGAGAGACTGTCAGTTTCAATAACCTCAACGGAGCCTTCGCGGGGAAGGTTATAGTCCTGAAACGGTATTCTCACCGAGTAGTCATCCCTTTGGCTGACAACAGCGAGGGGAATCCCCTCTTCAAAAGCAACGGCTTCCTCTCCCCCTGAGTGTTTGATCTTTACGACTCCAGTAAATGATGAGGTTCTAAGTGAATCAATGAGGGATTCCGGATCTGCGAGGGCTATATCAACCCTCTCCCTTATTTTTTGGCGCATGCCTTTTCAATTAGAACCTTCTTAATTATTGACTGGAATGTTTCCACCACCCCCTCACCGTTCACCGCAACCGCCTCAATGTACTCCGTATCCCATGGATTGCAAACGGGCTGAAGTTCATCAATTGGAGTAGCATCGGGAAGGTCCCTTTTGTTGTATTGCACAACGACGGGAAGGGAGTAAAGGTCAAAACCCTGTTCCTTCAGGACCGCTGCTGTTTCCCTGAGAACGAGAAAGTTTATGTTCTCCCTCTCCTGTGAGCTGTCAACGACAAAAACAAGTCCGTCAACCCCTTTCATAATGACCTTTCTGAGGGGATGCAGTCTGAACTGCCCCGGCGTGGTCAGGACCTTTGCCTCAATGGTCTGACCGTCAATGTCAAAGTGGCTCAGAAACATCTCCACGAAAAGGGTTCTATTTTCGTCCGTTTCCATTGAAATGTAATCACCTTTGGTTAAGCCCTTGGGGTGGAGCTTGTCGTAGAGGACTTTGACATTTGTGCTTTTTCCCGCCAGCGACGCTCCGAAGTAAACTATTTTAAGCTTCATGTCGCCCCCAGAATCTTATTAAGTTTATCTTCGATCGCTTCGGGTGAAAGTTTAAGGAGTTTGGAGGGTTTGGGCTTTACGGTGGAGAAGATCTGATTGAGTTCCTCCGCAAGTTCTTTAAGGAAGAGCCTCACGGTTCCGAGGGCTACATTCTTTGGACAGAGTACACCTATAAGAAACCTATCGCCCACAGCTTTAACAACTACATTTTGCTTCTTGCTCTCGTACTGAATGGCGTCAAGCAGGTCCTCCTTTGAGACCATCTTTGCCATCTCAAATGCGGCTCCGAAAATTCCGCTTATGATACTGGCTAAGAACTCAGCCTGAGTCTCATCAAGGTTCTTCCCGTAAAAGCAGATGATCCTCCCCGCGTCGTCCGAAAGGATGACCAGGTCCGCGTCCGTTCTCGCGATGAAGTTTTTGAGCGCGCTTATTAGCTTCTTTTCTACCTCCTCATCAATCTCGTACTGTATTACATCTAATTCCATCCCGACCTCCTAATAAAATGATAAACCAATAAAAATTATCATCAACCCTCCCTACTTGAGAAGATCCATAACCTTCTTAATACTGATTCTCATTCTTTCAAAAGCCTCCGCCAGCCTTCCTATTTCGTCCCTTGACTGGACGGGTACTTTCTGATCAACATCACCCATACTTATACGCTCCGTATGGTCAATAAGTGTGTTAATTGGTTCTTCAACATACTTTTTAAATACCATGTATGAAACGAAGAAGCTGAAAATCACACCAACAAAGATAAACATCAATATGTAAACACCTATCTGTTTATAGGAATCAACTATAGGAGTAAGGTCATAGCCGAGAATAATTAATCCTATATTTCTTCTTGAGTAATCAAGGACAGGCTTTGCAATGACAGCATAGTTTTGAATGACAAAAACTGTGTTTGGTCTATCCATTGACTTGAGCATGATTGACCTAAGGAGAGGATTAGTTTCATAATAAAGAATTAAGTCACCAACCTTTTCAGCTCTCGGAGCCCACTCAGAGTGAGCTGCAGCTTTTTTTGTAATTAACATCATAGAATCCATACCTGTTAGCTCTTTTAACTCGTCAAGAATTGGGTTAAATGGGGTTATCAGTTCTACAGCTCCTAAATAATTGTTTCCCTCTACTACAGGGACTGCACCGGTTACTATTGCTCTTTTTAATCCAATTTCTATTCCTTTTTGTGGCGCTCTTCTTTGGGCTACGGTCACCAAAATTCTCCTGAATTTTGAGACATCAATACCGAACCTCTCGGGATTCCATGTTCTGAAGAATGAAGTAGCGGGGGGAGCAATGAAGTGAAGTCTGAGATCATAAATTCCTGAGAGCATCTCAAGGTCAGCTCGTACCTTCACGTACTTATAAAGGAGCTTTCTATTTTCAAGTTTAAAAGCTCTTTTAACATCAGGATCCTGTGCCACCAGATAAGCCACCGAAAGCCCCGCTCTTTCCCTCGCCTCCACCTGTTTCAGGAACACCTTGTAGCCGTTATCAAGGATGTCTCCAGCCTGCTTTTTTAACATCTGTTGAAGGAGGACATAGCTTATCGCACCAACCGAACCGATAAGAAGTAGCAAAATCACTATGTTTGGAACAACGAACTTCTGAATGAGAGACGCGTTTCTAAAATATCTCCCAACCATCTAAAACCTCCTCTTAGATAATATCGGGTGAAGAGCTTCGGATTTTCTCAATAAAGGCTTGTCTGCCCTCCTCTTCCGGTATTTCCTTTATAAGTTTATCAATAATATCCCTGAACTGAGCTTTTGACAAAGAGGATTCCTTAAAACCGCCTTCTCTTATAATCTTGTCCCAGATCAACCTTCCCACCGGTCCCACCAGCCTTACAAACTCGGACTTGGCAAGGGAGACAACGTCTCCCGGTACTTCTTCTTCAACAGCGGGTTGCTGGGGAATGGAGAACCTAACTTCCACCTCTGATGGCTTTTCTTTTAGCTCAATGTAAAAAAGGCGGACCCTGCTTTCTGGCAGATTTTCAACCTTCTGGGAGAGCTTTTCCTTCAGTTCCTCATCTTCAACGAAGAAGCCTTTTTCTTTTAAAAACCTATCAACGCTCTGTCCGCGGAAGAAGAGGTCGTATCTGTAAATTCCCTCACTCTCTGTAAGGATTATTGCGTTTGCCTTCTCCTTTTCGACCCTTTCTCTTGCAACATGATAGTTCTCAAATAGGCTCTCGTCCTTGTTTATTCTCTGAGGTTCAAAGGAGTAAAGAAAACTGAGGACTTCAGGCTCAACCGCGTACATGGATGTGTAAGTTGTGGAGGTGTCAAGATGAGCGTTGATGTCGTTGACTGCATCTTCGCCCGTAGAACCCTTCGCGGAAGCGACCATAACGGGCTTGCCACCTGCAAAAACTATCATGCCAATAAGGTTAGAGTCGGTGTAAAGAGTAACGTAACCGTCAATGTGGCTCTTTTCCGCAAGTGTGAGAACCTTTTGAATGTCAAGGAAACCCAGAGAAACGGGTTCCTGAGTTACCGTTCCGTAGGGAAAGAATACGAGGGCTCCGTCCTTTAAAGGATCATGCCTGTACTCCTGAAAGGCAACGATGTCGTCCACTGTGGTTTCCACCAGAGAGGCGGTTCCATCCTTCTCCTTGACCCTGAAATTCTCCGGAGAGAGGATCATTCTCCTTCCGTCGGAGCTTATAGTGACCGCCCTTCGGGCGGTGCCGTTATAGAAAAGGAGGTACTCATCCGAGTCCCAGTAAACCACTTTCAGAAAGCCTGTCAGCTCCTTTCTTCTGACCTCCTCCAAAATGTTACCGAGGTTCAGGACATTGATGTCAATGTCCCTGAACAGTACTTTCTTCTGCATGGCTCACCAGCCCTGCCTCCTCATAACTTTATCGGAAGTCGTCCTCATAACTTTATCTTACAGCTATCGCAAATATCACAGATGGGGCACTCCTGACACTTGGGATCCCTTGCAGTGCAAATGCTTTTGCCGTGATTCAAGAGCAAAAATGAGAACTTGGTTCTTTGCTCGCTCGGGATGATCTCCATTAGCTGAAACTCTATTTTGTCGGGGTCTTTTTGGTCGGTCAGCCCTATCCTCTGAGACACCCTCATAACATGCCTGTCAACGATGATGGCGGGAAGCCCGTAAGCTCCTCCTATCACCATGTTAGCGGTTTTCCTGCCCACTCCCGGAAGCTTTACCATTTCATCAACGCTTTTGGGCACCTCGCCTCCGAACATTTCCACGAGTCCCTGACAGCAGTTCTTCAGGAGCTTCGCCTTCCTTCTGTAGAAGTTTACCGAGGATATGTCCTTTTCAAGCTCTTCAAGTGGAACGCTGAGAACATCCTCGGGAGTCCTGTACTTTTTGAACAGAGTTTTTGCAAGTTCGTTTACCTTCTTGTCGGATTCCTGAGCGGCGAGGATTGCCTCTATAAGCAATTCAAAAGCGTTGCTGTATTCAAGCTCAAGCCTCGCATCGGGATGGATCTTTTCAAGCTCGGATAGGATCCTCCCTATCCTATTTTTTAACTCTTGAGTTCTTTGAGGATCTTTTCCACGTGACCCTTTGCCTTTACGTTGTACCATGCCTTCTGCAACCTCCCTTCCTCATCAATTAAAAAAGTTGATCTTATAATCCCCATCTTTGTTTTTCCGTACATCTTCTTCTCTCCGTAAGCACCGTACTTTGTGGCGACGGAGTGATCGGGATCGCTGAGGAGTGTAAAGTTGAGTTTATACTTTTCCCTGAACTTTCTGTGGGAATCTATTGAATCGGGACTCACCCCCACCACTTTTATTCCCAGAGACCCGAGAGCGGTGAGGTTGTCCCTGAAGTCGCAGGCTTCCGTTGTACATCCCGGT
>JALSHX010000060.1 GCA_026982025.1 Aquificaceae bacterium
AAAACGGAGGTAAAAAATGGCTGATGAAAAGGAGATAACCCATAGAGGGTGTATAATCCCGCCGGAACTTTACTACGACATTGACAATCAGGTATGGTTCAGGGTAAACGATGACGGCACCGTAACCGTGGGTGCCACCGATATAGGTCAGGCAAGAGCGGGGAAAATGATAAACATAAGGATAAAGAAGCCGGGTAGATTTGTTCAGAAGGGAAAGCCCGTTGCTTCCCTTGAGAGCGGGAAGTGGACAGGTCCGATTCCTGCAGATGTTGAGGGCGAAGTTGTTGAGAGAAATGAGGACCTCTTTGACAATCCGGAACTTATAAACGAGGATCCTTACGGCAGAGGCTGGATCGCAAGAATAAAGCCATCAAACCTTGAAAGGGACCTCAAAGACCTCGTAACAGGAGAGGAGGCTGTTAGACTGCAGAAGGAATACATTGAAAGGGAGGATGTAAACTGCCGGGAAGAGAGGGCTCAGATAAGCAAAAAGTTCTACAAGTGAAGTTTGTCTTTGAGGAATTCCGCAAATCCCGGCACCTCAAGGTCAAAGTCAAGGGCGAATATATTGTCCGCTGGGGGTAGCTTTACCAAGTCCTTCACTGTCGTTAGGTAAAACAGGTCAGTTCTTGGTTTGAAGTCTCGGTAGTGATGGTGATCCCTGAATGAGATCCTCTCAATGACACGGAGTCCCAAATTCTCAAGAACCCTGAAAAACTGCTCGTTATCACCCAGACCTGCAAAAGCTACAAACTCCTTGTCTTTGACATCCTCAACCGGCAGTGGAGAAAAGTCTGGTCTCAAAACCCTGCCGAACCTCCTCACCATCCTGAAAACAGGGATTCCACCGAAATTGAACTCAAAGGGCTCCAAATCCTGATAGCTAAGCACAACAGCGTCAGCTCTCTTTATTGAACCAAGAGGCTCCCTCAACCTACCGAAGGGAAGAAGGCGGTCTCCGAGGTCCGACCTCCTTATGCACACAACATCAAGATCCCTTCTCAATGACATGTGCTGAAAGCCGTCGTCAAGAATAATTACTTCAGCACCGAGTTTGACAGCCTCAAGGGCGCCCTTGTAGCGGTTTTCCGAAACCACAACGACTGAATTTCTGCAGAGTTTAGAAAGCATGTAAGCCTCGTCCCCCGCCTCTGAAACATCGGCAAGCACCTCCCTTCCGTCCGAAACCACGAGGGTTCCCTTTGTTTTCCTCTTATAACCCCTCATCACCACAGCAACTCTCCTCTTTTCCCCGACTTCCTGTGCAAGAAAACGCACAAGGGAAGTCTTTCCGCTCCCCCCCACAGACAGGTTTCCCACTGAAATCACGGGCACTTCAACTCCCCTTACGGGAAGAATTTCTTTATCGTAAAGAAAGTTTCTTAAAGCCACCGCTCCGCGGTATATTAGAGTAAGGGGATCAGGAGGAACCACCATAAAATATTATCAGATGGAAAAGGATAAGCTGGCGAACCTTATAAGAGAAAGATGTTTAAAAGTGTCTGAAGAACCCGTTTTTAAGCTGTCTTCGGGAAAACTGAGCAGGTACTATGTTGACCTTAAGGCACTTACCTTTGACCCGTCGGGTCTTTCCCTTATCGGGAAATTGATCTACCACCTGATTATGCCCCACAACCCTACCCACGCGGGAGGTTTAACCCTCGGCGCGGACCCGATTACCTACGCGGTATCCATTCACTCCCTCGGGGAGGAAAGGATAATTAAGCCGATAGTTGTAAGAAAAGAACCCAAAGACCACGGCACGGGCAGGCAGGTTGAGGGGATATTCAAAAAGGGAGACAGGGTTGCGGTCTTGGAAGATGTGGTTACAACGGGAGGATCGGCTCTAAAGGCGGTGAAGGCGTGTGAGAGGGAAGGTCTTGAGGTTGTAGGAGTTTTTGCGGTTGTTGACAGGGAGGAGGGCGGAAGGGAAAATATAGAAAGGGAAGGGCTCAGGCTTTACTCACTGCTCACACTCGGTGAGCTACTCTGAAGATAGGTATTCTTGTAATGAACGTAGTTTTTTGCCGACAGGGAGATCATCTCAATCTCTTCAGGTTTTAGATCCCTTACTATCTTTGCCGGAACCCCCGCCACCAGAACACCCTCCGGAATCTTTTTATTTTGGGTAATTAGAGCTCCCGCACCTATGATTACATTGTCCGAAACCTGTGCACCGTCCATTACAATTGCCCCCATTCCCACGAGAATGTTGTTTCCCAGAACGCAACCGTGGAGAATGACCCTGTGCCCCACGGTAACATCGTCTCCCACTATTGTTGGAGCGGTCTCGTGAGTAACATGAACAACGGAGTTGTCCTGAATGTTGGTTCTTTTTCCGATCCTGATGTAATTTACATCTCCCCTCACGACAGCCCCGAACCACACAGAGGAATCCTCCCCTATCTCAACATCACCTATAACGAACACATTGTCCGATAAATAAACACTCTCGTGAACCTTGGGATAAATGCCACCGTAAGGTTTCAGGACCGCCATGGCAGGTGCTCCGCGTGTTTTCTAATCCATAGGATACCGCTCACTCCCATTATTCCCAGCGTGATACCCGCAGAGACGGGAAGAGCAATGTTTTCGTTTACCCTAAGAAAGGTGTCCCAGAAAAATAGAAAAAGGAGGTAAAACCCGTAAAGGACGAAGACGAAGGAAATTAACTGCCAGAGCTTACGGAGGATGTTCCTCATGCGAGAAAGTATTATACACCTCTCCACTAATTCACCGAAATTAAACGCTTCAGCTGGTTCTCAATAATAAAGGAAAAGGCGGAAGGTAGCTTTGAAATGTCATCAACGCTTATCCCTGTCCTGTCAAAGTACTCCCTGACCATGGGCGTTGCCTTTCCGACCCCCACGCCCACTATGGGAACTTTTTTCTTCATCTGGGAGATATAGAGCTTCAGATCATTTCCCTTCAAACCCTTGGTCGGTTCTCCGTCCGTGAACAGGACAATGATTCCTTTTCGGTGGGTTGACTTGGTAAACACCTCAAGGCTTTCGGTACCTATGCTTATAGCCTTTCCGAGATCCGTTCCTCCCCCCGCGGATGATGGAAGTTCCATGATCCTTGATTTAACGGAAAGGTAATCCTCACTGTAATCCTTGAGAAGATACACATTCTCGCTGAAGACCTTTATGGAAAAGGGCATCTCCATTTTCTCAAGAACCTCCGAAACGAGGAGGAGGGAGCGTATCGCGTTGGTTATTTTTTCCTGCTTCTTCATTGATGAGGAAATGTCTATGAGGAGCTCAAAGGCGAGGTCCTTTTTCTCCGGAACCTCTCTCCTTGAGAAGATTCTCCCCCTTTTTATGGGAACTTCCGTCGGTATCTTCCTGAAGTTGAGCCTTTTACCCCTCGGATGACAACCACCCCAGCACTCTTCCTCCTGAGGGAGAAAACTGTCAAACTTTCTCTTGAAGTGTTCAACATAAGGGAGTACAGACCTCATCATCACGCGGTACCTTTCAAACTCCCTCTCAGTTAAACCGTGCTCCTTTTTAAACTGCCTGTCCATCTGGGAAAGCTCTTCATCTTCAATGGATTCCTTGATTGTGAGGGCACTGCTTGCACCAGCAGTCTCTTCCCATCCCTTAAAAATGAACGATACAAATCCCCTGTGCTCCACATCCACCTCAAGGGTTTTGGGTAGGAATGAGGATAAAAAGGCGAGGTCCTTCTCAAGGGTGTCAAGCCAGCTCATCTGCCTGATGTAGTCCTTCATCCAGTCTTGAAGACTTCCCAGCGCCTTCAGCACCGACCTCCTCAGCTCCTCGGGAAGTTCCCACGAATTCATTTCCTTAAATTCCCTTATGGACTGCTGAATATCCGGAGGCAACTTTCTCAAAACATCGGTCATTATCCTTCCTCTGTGAGCCTCTCTTTTTCTTCTCTCTCCCGCCTCGTCAAGGAGAAGGTCTATGTAATTTAGATCGCGCGAGGTGTCAACGAGGGGTCTGAAGTGGGTCCAGATGTCTTCCATAAGAATGTCGTAAAGGGTTTGAGGGTCGGTGGCTCCGAGATACTCGTAAAATGGCTTTTCTATCTGCTGCCAGTATTTTGCGGTTTCATCCTCGTAGGGATCCTGCTCTCCCATCCACCTGTAAGCTATTGATAGAGCAAGGCGGTGGTGAGGATAAGGAGCCTTTGCTTTGCTCAGGACTTCCTTCATTCTTCTCCTGAGAGGACCGATTGAAGAGGGCATTTCCTTTATAATCCGTTCGTCAGCCCTTATGGATTCCAGAACAGCCATCAGCACAACGAAAGAACTCGGCACATAGCCGGCCCTGAAAACCTCCCTCTGACCTATCCTCCAGTGGGGAAACTCGGTATTAAGAAGGAAGGAGATTTCGTGACGGATTGAGTTCACGATGTAATCCTCGTTCTTTCTCATAAAATCAACTATGTTGAAGGAAATACCCCTCGGCTTCCTCACTCCGGGGGGAACATCCTCAACCTCACCCTTTGCCCACATTTCAAGAGCGGGTAGGTACTTGGGATCGTAGCCGGCACCCCATCCTTCGTAAGATGGCTGAACTTCAAGGTCGTACTCTTCTTCAAGGATCCTCGCTATAGCCTTCCACCTTTCCTTCATTACCCATCAAAAATACCGCCGAAGGCGGTGGGTGCAATGATCTCAATATTACCTTTTAAACTTCATTCCCCTGTAATATTCTTTAAGTTCCCTGCTGATCTCACCAGCTTTCCCCGAAAGCCTCTTTAATGACACGGATGCGGTCTTTCTCCTCTCAAGTAGAACGAATGTTAATCCGAGGGAAAG
>JALSHX010000061.1 GCA_026982025.1 Aquificaceae bacterium
CGAGACTTCTTGAAAGCCTCATAGGTTCTCTCCCGGAGCAGTATGACAGGGAAAAGGCGGTCTTAACCGCATGCAGCATGCTTGAGGAGTTCGGATTTGCAAAGAAGGTTTCAAAAGAGGACGGTACTATCACGGTTGAGGATGATATATTCAGCGACGCCATTAGGGAGGAAGACATAGAAAAATCCCCCATAATCTACTTCTTTATGGGTCTGATTGAAGGTTTCGTGCAGTTTATGTCGGAGGAAAGGGTGGTTCTTTCCCAGAAAGAGGTGGAGAGGGGAAAGTTCGTTTTTACCTACTCGTGAACCACTAAATGGCAGATGCTTTCAATATGGTATGTTTGAGGGAAAAGGTCTATCATTTTTATCCCCTGAAGTGAATATCCCTTTTGTGTAAGAAACTTTAAATCCCTTGCAAGGGTTGAAGGATTGCAGGAAACATATATAATCCTCTCGGGTTTATTTGATGCTATCATCTCAAGGTCCATTTTCCCCAGACCCCCTCTTGGAGGGTCAAGAAGGAGAAGGTCAATCACATCACCGCCCCTCATCTTCAGATGTCTGTACGCTCCCGACTTCAAAAACAGCAGGTTCTCCCTTCCGTTAACCTTTGCATTGTACACCGCGTCGTTTATTGCGTGAGGATTTGAGTCGGACGCCTCAAGGAAGTTACCCTTTTCCGAGAGGGGAATGGAAAAGAACCCCGCTCCGCAGAATAGCTCAATCCCTTTCCTAAATTCCGCTCCATTCACAACGCTTTCAATGAATTCCTGCCAGAGTAAGTAGTTGACCTGAAAGAAGGAATCACTGCTTACGCGGTACCTGTAGGGACCAACTTCAAAGTAAAGATGTTCCTGCCCCAACCAGTTTCTCCTGCTCATGGTTCCGCCTGGTCGTGCGAAGTTACCCACTCCAACAACCTCGTTGGGAAGCAGGTCCTTCAAAGACCGCAGGGTTGCTCTGTCCAGTTGGGCGGGGCTGATTATGGAAAGGAGAAACTTGTCCTCCGAAGGCGAATAAGTGATGTGAAACTCCGCGGAAGTTTCAATAACCTTTGAAATCTCTTTCAGGTGCGGGATCAGGTCGTTTATCCGCGAATGTGCCACGGGACAATTTTCAATATCAACGATTTCCCTTTCCCCCCACCTGTAAAAACCGATGCTTCCGCTTTGAGACTTGAATTGAACCCTTATTCTGTATGAAGTTTCCGATGGCGAGGGAATTACTTTGATTCGGGGTACTTTGTCCAGACCGCCAAGCCTTTTGAGGGTTTCTTTGAGGACCTCCTCTTTCAATTTGAGCTGATATTCGTAGGTTGCGTGCTGTACATGACACCCTCCGCACTTTCCGTAATAAGGACAAAATGGTTCTCTTCTACCGGGAGATGGAAGGAGTGTTTGAGAAGTGGTCGCCTCGGTGTGGTCCCTTTGGTCTTTCAGGATTTCCGCCTTTACCACCTCACCGGGAAGGGAATACCTGACGAGGTAAACCTTTCCTTCCCTTCTCGCAAGCCCAACTCCCCCGTACACAAACTTTTCTATAAGAAGCTGAACATCTCTATCCGGATTCTTCTTCCTGCTGTCTAAGCTCCGAGAGCTTTTCAAAATCCTCCTCCGACATTACATCAATGTGCCAGCCGGTCAGCTTATGTGCCAGCTTAACATTGATCCCCCTCTTGCCTATAGCGAGGGAGAGCTGGTCCTTGGGAACGGCAACCTCCACCCTCTCCTCATCGGGAATTATTCGCATGGCTGTTGGCTGTGCCGGGGAAAGGGACCTCCTAATAAATTCCTCTTCGTCTTCCGTCCACCTTATTACATCAATTTTTTCTCCGCACAGTTCGGAGGAGATGGGTTGAATCCTTGAACCGCGAAGCCCAACAACAATCCCTACGGGGTCCATCTTCATGTCCTGTGCGTGGACAGCAACCTTCGCCCTTTCTCCGGGAACCCTTGCCGTTGCCTTCACCTCAATGTCTTTCTCCGCCACCTCAGGGATTTCCGTTTCAAGAAGCCTCTGGAGAAATAGAGGATGGGTTCGTGAGAGAATTAGCCGGGGCTCACCCTTTAGTTTCTTCACATCAAGCAAAAGAGCCTTAACCCTGTCTCCTGCCTGATACCTCTCTCCCGGTATCTGCTCCCTTCTTGGAAGGACCGCCTCCACCTTCCCGAGGTCA
Organism: Aquificaceae bacterium; assembly: GCA_026982025.1. Lineage (GTDB taxonomy): Bacteria > Aquificota > Aquificia > Aquificales > Aquificaceae > Hydrogenivirga. The sequence goes on from JALSHX010000061.1 coordinate 2,179, forward strand.
ACGAGGAGGTCTCCCCCTTCAAGAACCTTTCTCACTATCCCCGTGACGACTTCTCCTTCAAGCTCTTTGTATTCAAGAAATCCCCTCTCCCTTTCTGCCCTCTCAAGCTCGCTTAAAAATTCCTCCTTTGCGGCAAAGGCGGCTATCCTGTTGACATCTTCTGTGCTGATCTCAAGAGGCAATTTATCTTTTCTTCTTCCTTTCTTTTTTACCACATAAACCCTTATCCCCTCATGAGTAAACTCAATGTCAAGAGCGTCCCTTATTCTCTTGTCCTTCTTTATGGCTATTGCAATTGCGTTTTTCAGGGCGTACTCCACCACCCTTTCGGGAAGGTCCTTTTCCTTTGCCACCTGCTCAATGAGCCTCTTTATGTTAGCTACCATTTCTCGGGCTCCAGCCTGCCTCGTGCTATGAGGGAAAAGGGAATGTGTAGGGTTTCGCCTCCCTCCTTCTCTCTGATGGTAATTATACTCTCTCTGACCTCCTCAATATAGCCCGTTATTTCCCTCTTCCCGCTGACCGGTTCCCTCAATATAATCCTTGCGAGCCTTCCCCTGAAAAAGAGGTAGTGATCCGGCTTTTCAAGTTCCCTGTTAATTCCTGGAGATGAAACTTCAAGGGTGTAGGAAAAAGGGATAATGTCTTCCACATCAAGGATTGGGCTTAGCCTCCTGCTTACCTCTTCACAGTCACCTACGGTTATCCCACCTTCCCTGTCAATTATGATCCTGAGTACCCACCCCCTTTCGGGTTTAAATTCCACATCAAAAAGCCTGTAGCCCATTCGCTCAATAATGGGCATTGTTTTTTTCTTAACCTTCTGAGCAATTACAGGAGGATCTATGCTCATGGTTATTATTTTATAATTCTCAGGGTAATGAACCTCAGCGAGGCTATACTTTCCATCCCCGCACTTATGATTGCGGTGATTCTTCACGAGTATGCCCACGGATGGGTTGCCGAAAGGATGGGAGATCCCACAGCTCGTTTGGCGGGAAGGTTAACCCTCAACCCCGTTCCCCACATAGACCCTTTCGGTACGATCCTGCTTCCCGCGCTATTTATTATCCTCGGCTCACCGGTAATTTTCGGCTGGGCTAAGCCTGTGCCGATCAACCCAATGAACTTCAAAGACCTCAGGAAAGGGACCTTTTTTGTCTCAATTGCGGGCGTGACCATGAACATCGCCCTTGCTCTAATTTTCGGCCTACTGCATCGGTTTACCCTTTCTATGGCTGAATTCACGGGTCCCTTCATAACCCAGTCATTAATTTTTCCTCTGCTGATATTTTTCAAGAAGGCGGTGCTTATCAACTTGATCCTTGCCCTCTTTAACATGATCCCTATTCCGCCCCTTGACGGGAGCAGGGCTTTGATGAGCTTTCTGTCTTTCAAGTACTGGGAGATCTTTTACCGTTATGAAATGTACGGTTTTTTTGTAATCGCTTTTCTGCTTTTTACCGGAGTGCTGGGTAGTATCATACTTCCGCCCCTAAGATTTCTTTACAATTTGATCATGTGGGGCTTTTAACATGAAGACCGAGTTTGACAGAACTCTTATTAAGAAGTACGACCGTCCCGGTCCAAGGTACACAAGTTACCCGCCTGCTACAGAGTTTACTACCGATGTTGGGGTTAGTGATTACCTCAGGAAATTGAGGGAAAGCAACGAAAGGAAAACACCTCTTTCCCTCTACTTTCATATACCCTTCTGTGAAAGCGGATGCTACTACTGCGGTTGCAACATCATAATTTCCCACAGGAAAGGCATTGAGAAACCCTACCTTGAAAGGGTTTACAGGGAAATGGATATGCTCAAAGAGAATCTTGACGACGCCAGACCCGTTGCCCAGCTCCACTGGGGTGGTGGAACACCAAATTATCTTGAACCGGAAGAGATACAGGAGTTTATGGATGAGATCAAAAGGAGGTTTTCTTTTACCCCGGACGCAGAGGTGAGCATTGAGATAGATCCCAGATACGCAACGGATGAACAGCTTGAGGTTATAAGAGGATGCGGATTTAACAGGATCAGCATGGGCCTTCAGGACCTTGATGAGAGGGTTCAGAGGGCTATAAACAGGATTCAACCTTACTCCCTCATGGTTTCAACAATGGATCAGCTGAGGTCCCTCGGCTTTCATAGTATAAACATTGACCTTATTTACGGGCTTCCCTATCAAACGAGGGATAGCTTTCAGAGGACGGTGGAAAAGGTTATAGAGCTAAATCCCGACAGGATCGCGGTTTACAGCTTTGCCTATGTCCCGTGGGTCAAACCAATTCAAAAGCACATAAACCCGGAGACCCTTCCTTCCGCTGAGGAAAAGCTCAGCATACTTGAAATGGTCATTGAAGAGTTTCAGTCCGCAGGTTATCAGTACATCGGGATGGACCACTTTGCCAAACCCGATGACGAGCTTGCGCTTGCTCAGATAAAGGGAGAACTTTGGAGGAACTTTCAGGGCTACACTACGAGAAAGGGAGTGGAACTGATCGGCATCGGTGCTACATCCATAGGGATGCTTTATGATGCATACTTTCAGAATTTTAAGACTTTGAGGGAATACAACGAAGCCGTTGACGGAGGAAACCTCGCGACC
>JALSHX010000062.1 GCA_026982025.1 Aquificaceae bacterium
TCCGATCATCGGATTTTCTTCCTCAGGTTCAAACAGCTGACCTCCGATAAGATTGGCATACTCGTTGGATTTAAAGTCCGAAAACCTTACTATAACCGGGTTTGGGTAGAATGCCGCGGAGATTTTGGCTATTCCGTAAGATAGCTTTTTTATAAAGTATGTCGCCTTGTCATCGTAGCCGAAGGTGTACCTGTCAATCTCTTCAAGCAACCTCTTCAGATTGACATTCCTCTTTTCCTTGCCCTTGGCAAGTTTCTCCTTCAAAGATCCGTTGGCGTGGGCGTAGATGGCTCTGAAGGACGCAAAGCCCCTGTCATCCACAAGACCAAGTTCCGATAACTTGTTGTAAAGTTCCCTGATGTCGTTATAGTGGATCAGTGCCAGGGGATGGATCTTTATGTAGTTAGCTATTATAAACTCCTCTCTTGCAAGTCCCACTCCGTCATTGGGGATTGAGGCATGTCTGAAGGCGGACTCCGGGTTTCCAACATTCATCATGATCCGGGTCTTGGGTCTTGGAAATTCGTCAATGTTTACCTCCTCAACCTCAAACCTGAGAGTTCCTTCGTAAACATAGCCCGTCTCCCCCTCTGCACATGAGACCGTAATTTCCTGACCGGGCTCAAGAACCTCCGTTGCCCTTCCCGTTCCCACCACCGCCGGAATGCCGAGCTCCCGTGCCACGATAGCAGCGTGTGCCGTTCTTCCTCCCCTGTTTGTTATGATTGCGGATGCCTTTTTCATTATAGGTTCCCAGTCGGGATCGGTGATGTCAGTTACGAGTATCTCACCTTCCTTGAATTCCTCCGCATCTTTGATGTCAAAAAGAATCCTGACCTTTCCCGTCGCTATTTTATCCCCGACTGCAATTCCCTCAATGAGCCTCTTCCTCTCCCTTTCCCTCTCAGATTCAAGTATCTTGTAAACTTTAATAATGTTTTGCTCCCTCTGAGAATGCACAGTTTCGGGCCGAGCCTGAACTATGAAGAGCTCACCGAGAATCCCGTCCTTTGCCCACTCAATATCCATGGGGGTCCACTTTCCCTTCTTTTCCGAATAATGCTTTTCAATGAGAATAGCCCACTCAGCCAGCTTTAAAATCTCTTCATCATCAAGGGTAAACTTCTTCTGGTCCGATACGGGAACATTGATTATCTTTGTCCTGTCCTCCCCTGTTCCGTAGACCATTTTTCTGTCTTTTTTACCGAGCTTCTTCTCAATAATTGCAGAGTAGCCCTGTCTGTATGTGGGCTTGAAAACCATGTACTCGTCGGGAGTCACCATTCCCTGAACAATAAGTTCCCCCAGACCGTAGATGGCATTTATAACCACAACATCCCTGAATCCCGATTCGGTGTCAACGGTGAACATAACCCCGGACGCTCCCACATCTGACCTCACCATTTTCTGAACTCCCACCGCAATACCAACCTTAAAGTGGTCAAAACCAAAGGACTCCCTGTAAGAAATAGCCCTGTCGGTAAAGAGGGAGGCAAAGCAGTTTTTTATTGCGGTCAGTACATTTTCCGCACCCACAACATTGAGGTATGTTTCCTGCTGTCCCGCAAAGGAGGCGTCCGGGAGATCCTCCGCGGTAGCTGATGAGCGAACCGCCACATCCACAGCGTGGGTGGTGTACTTTTCCGAAAGCCTGTGATAATACTCTTTAATGAGATCCTCAAGGTCCGGAGGAAACTCCCCACCCTTGATCAGCTCCCTTACCTGATAGCCTCTCCTTGAAAGATCCGAAACATCCTGAACATTTACCCCCTCAAGGGCGGTTCGTATAGCGTCGTCAAGTCCGTTGTATTCAATGAACCTGTAATAAGCCTTAGAAGTTACAACAAATCCGTACGGTATGTTGATCCCCAGTGAACTTAGATTTTTAATCATTTCACCCAGAGAAGCGTTCTTCCCCCCCGCAATGGAAATGTCATCAATTGATACCTCGTCAAGCCACATTACGAGCGGTCCGCCCGACATCACTTCACCTCCTGAGGCACTAAAAGGCTGAAGTCCGCAAATCTATTGAAAACTCTTTTTGTCCTTAAAAGGAGGGCAAGCCTGTTTTCCCGGATCCTCTCGTCCTTAGCCATTATAAGGACCTCGTCAAAGAGCTTGTTTACAGGGTTTATTAGAACCGAAAGTTCAGAAGGTTCGGACGGCGGGCTTTCCTCCAACCTCCTCACCCTCTCCCACAGTTCTTTTTCCGCATCCTCAGACAGCAAGTCCTCGCTCACCGCAGATTGCTCCCACCCTTCGGGTATTATTTTAACAATTCTTCGGTAAGCTTCGTAGAGAGGCATAAAGTTATCGGAATGCTTCAGCTCCGCTATCTGCCTTGACTTTTTTATAACCTCGTAGGGCTTGAGCGGACTGACAACACCAAGTACCGACCTCACCGCATCGTGACCCATATCCTCAAGGTAGGACTCAAGCCTCTGGGCGAGGAAATCGGACACCCCTTCCTCACCCTCAATTACCCCAAGGGTTTTCATTAGATCTTTAATATCAATGTTCCAGCGGTTTTTATCAAGGATCCGAAAAGTCCCGTGGGCGCACCTCCTTAAACCGTAAGGATCGGAAGCTCCGGTGGGCACCTCACCCGCATTTATGAAGTAAATTATGTCGTGGAGTTTATCCGCAAGAGAGAGCAGGCTACCAAGATCGGTTTCCGGAAGAGGGTCATCCGCGGAGGAGGGAAGGTACTGCTCGTAAAGAGCCTTAGCTACCTCGGGGTCTTCACCGCCTTTGAGGGCGTAAACCATTCCCATGTAGCCCTGAAGTTCGTCAAACTCCTTGACCATCTCCGTGAGGAGGTCAGCCTTTGAGAGCTCTCCTGCCCTCTTTGCCTTATCCTCCATTTCACCCATGCCGAGATTCTCGGCAAGATAAAAAACGATCCTGATGAGCCTCCTGGTCTTATCAAGGAGAGTGCCGACCTTTGGGTGGATCAGCACTCCCGAAAGCTCGGGAACCCTCTCACCGAGGGACCTTTTAAGGTCCTCCCTGAAGAAGAAGAGCGCATCTTCAAGACGAGCCTTAATAACCTTCTCGTATCCCCCTCTGATCCTGCCGTCCGATGGTCTGTTATTGCTTATGCCTATAAACCTCCCGGTAGTTTTTCCACCCTTCTCTATACAGAAGAACCTTTGATGGTGAGCAAGAACGGTGACGATGACCTTCTCGGGTAGCTGGAGGAATTTCTCTTCAAAGCTACCCACTACGGGAAAGGGATACTCAACGAGGTCCGCCACCTCCTCAAGGAGTCCATCGGGATAAACGGGAGCGCCCCCCTCCGCGGAGGCTACTTCATTAATCTGCTTTAAGATCGTTTCCCTTCTTTCCTTCCTATTCAGCATTACGAAGGATTCCTTCATTACCTTGAAGTAATGTGCTGGATCCTTGACCTCAAAGGGTCCGGGCGAAAGGAATCTATGACCGAATGTTTTTCTTCCCGCAACCACCTCGCCGAAGGCGAGGTCTATAACATCCTCGCCGTACAGGGCAAGTATCCACCTGACCGGCCTGGAAAAGGTTATTTTCCTGCTGGAGGTCCACCTCATCCTTTTGGGCAACGGCACGGATATTAAAATCTCTTCAAATCTTTCCTTCAAAAGGTCAAGGCGGGAACCCGAGGACTCACGGATTTTAAGGGCAACATACTCCCCCTTTCCCCTGACCGCCTTAAAAATATCCTCCCTGCGGGCTGAATGTTTTTTGAGAAATCCTTCAAGGGCTTTTGTGGGATTCCCACCATCGTCAAATGCCGACTTCCACGGCGGTCCGTAAACTACTTCCTCTTTAACCAACTCGGAGTTTTCATATTCCCTTACAAAGAAAACCACCCTTCTCGGTGTTGCGAAGGTCTCCATCCTTTCGGTTCCAAGAATCTTGCTAAAGGAGGATGAAAGGTGTTCAAGAATGGGGTCCACGGAAGAGTGAGGAAGCTCCTCGGTCCCTATCTCAATCAAAAGATCCTTCATCAATCCTCTCCCCCCGAATACCTCCTTGCTATTTCTCTTGCGAGGGAGCTCATCCTTCTGATGTACCTCGCTCTCTCCTGAACCGAAATCGCACCCTTCGCATCAAGAACATTGAATACATGGGAACATTTAAGCAGGTGGTCATAGGAGGGAAGTATGAGCCCCTCATCAAGGAGCCTCTTTGACTCCCTCTCGTGCATTTCAAAGAGCTTGAAGAGCATATCGGTATCCGCCAGCTCAAAGTTGTACCTGCTCCACTCGTATTCCGCTCTCCTGAAGACATCCCCGTAGGTCACATCGGTGGTCCATTGAAGGTCAAAAACGCTCTCCTTCCCCTGAATGTACATGGCTATCCTCTCAAGACCGTAGGTTATTTCCACCGAAATCTCCTCAAGGTCAATCCCTCCCGCCTGTTGAAAGTAGGTGAACTGGGTGATCTCCATCCCATCAAGCCAGACCTCCCACCCAAGACCCCACGCACCGAGGGTGGGTGATTCCCAGTCGTCCTCCACAAACCTTATGTCGTGCTTTGAGGGATCTATGCCGAGTGCTTTGAGACTTTCAAGGTAAATTTCCTGAGAGTTTGAGGGAGCTGGCTTTAGAATTACCTGAAACTGGTAGTAGTGCTGAAGGCGGTTAGGATTCTCACCGTACCTTCCGTCCTGAGGTCTCCTTGAGGGTTCAACATAAGCTACCCTCCAGCTTCCGGGACCCAGAACTTTCAAAAAGGTGGCGGGATTCATCGTTCCCGCACCCACCTCTATG
>JALSHX010000063.1 GCA_026982025.1 Aquificaceae bacterium
AAGATGTTTCCCGGCTACATCATGATTAAAGCCTTGATGAACGATAAGCTCCTGAGAGCGATAGAAAAAACTCCCCACATTTATAAACCCGTTCTCGTGGGAGGAAAGGTGGTCCCCCTCAAAGAGGAGGAGGTTGCAAGGATTCTGGATCAGGTCCAGAAGGGAGTCAAAACTAAAAAGGTTGAGTTTGACAAGGGCGATCAGGTCAGGGTAATTGAAGGACCCTTTATGAACTTTTCGGGCACCGTTGAAGAGGTTCATCCCGAAAGGGAAAAGCTCACGGTTCTAATAAGCATATTCGGAAGAATGACCCCGGTTGAGCTTGACTTCGCTCAGGTGGAGAAGATTTAGGAGGAAAGGAAATGGCTAAGAAGGTGGCTGGCACAATTGAGCTAATGCTACCCGCACAGCAGGCATCACCCGCACCTCCGGTGGGTCCCGCTCTGGGTCAGCACGGAGTTAACATTATGGACTTCGTCAAGCAGTTCAACGACGCAAGCAAGGACCTTGAGCCGGGAACGGTAGTGCCGGTTGTCATAACAGTGTATCAAGACAGAAGCTTCAGTTTTGTTATGAAAACCCCGCCAGTTTCATTTCTCCTCAAGAAGGCGGCGGGAATTCAAAAGGGAGCTTCGGACCCCAAAAGGCAGAAGGTGGGAAAGGTTACAAAACAGCAGCTTGAGGAAATAGCAAAGCTCAAACTCAAGGACATGAACACCGACAGCCTTGAGGCTGTTATGAGAACTGTTGCAGGAACGGCACGAAGCATGGGAATTGAGGTTGAAGGATTTTAAGGAGAGTGGCAATGGCAAAGAGGGGAAAGAAGTACTTAAAGGCTCTTGAGGTCTTTGACCGGAAAAAGACCTATACCATTGAGGAGGCTGTTGACCTCCTCAAGAAAATGGCCGAGCAGTCGGGCAGAAGGTTTGACCAGACCGTTGAGCTGGTGATGAGGCTTAATGTTGACCCCAAGTATGCGGACCAGATGGTGAGGGGGTCGGTGGTTCTGCCCAACGGACTCGGAAAGCCCATCAAGGTTCTCGTACTTGCGGAAGGAGAGGATGCAAAGAAGGCTGAGGAAGCGGGTGCGGATTTCGTGGGGGGAGAGAGCTTAATTAATAAGATCCTTAAGGAAGAGTGGATTGATTACGATGTGGTTATTGCTGTTCCCGAAATCATGTCAAAGGTGGCAAAGCTCGGCAGAATTCTGGGACCGCGCGGTTTAATGCCAAATCCAAAAACGGGAACCGTTACAAAGAACCTTGAGCAGGCAATTAAGGATGCCAAGAAGGGGAGGGTTGAGTTCAAGGTTGACAAGGCAGGTAATATCCACATTCCTGTAGGAAAGGTCTCCTTTGATAAGGAGAAGCTTTTGGAAAACATAATTTCGGCGATAGACGCCGTCATCAGGGCAAAGCCACCGGGAGCAAAGGGTCAGTATGTTAAGTCTATAACTCTTTCTGCAACCATGGAACCGGGGATTAAAATAGATATTCCCGAAACCATGAAGAAACTTCAGGAGATCGCTGCTTGAAAGGAGATTGATATGGGAGAAGTTAGAAAAAGTCTTGAGAGGAAGAAGGAGATCGTCAGCTCCTACAGAGAAAGGCTGGAAAGGTCTTCGGGAACCGTTATATTTTTTAACTTTCAGGGCATTGACGCCTTTCCACTATCTCAACTGCGGAAGGAAATGAAGTCCGTCGGAGCGGAGATCGTTGTGGGCAGGAACACACTGCTTTACAGAGCTTTTGAGGATACGCCTCTCGTTGATCACAGGGACCTCTTTATCGGTCCTTCCGCGGCACTCTTCGTCTATGAGGATCCCGTTGCAGTATCAAAGAAGCTGATTGATTTCCTCAAGGAAACCTTTGAGGATGAGTTCAAGGAGAGGATCAAGGGAGGATTGCTAACCGGGAAATACGTTTCCAGAGAGGAGATCGTGGCTCTCGCTCAGCTTCCCTCCAGAGAGGAGCTCATATCAAAGCTGCTGGGGGTTCTCATGGCACCGGTAACGAATCTCGCCATGAGCCTCAAAGCCGTCCCCCAAAAACTTGTATTGGCACTTAAAGCTATTGAAGAGCAAAAATCTCAAGGAGGTTAGGTTATGGCAACACTTACAATTGATGAGATCGTTGAGGCTATCAAGAACATGAGCGTTCTTGAGGTCGCCGAGCTCGTAAAAAAACTTGAGGAGGAGTTCGGAGTCTCGGCCGCCGCTATGGTCGCCGCCGCTCCAGCAGCAGGAGCAGGTGCTCCTGCAGGAGGTCAGGCGGAGGAAGAAAAGACCGAGTTTGATGTTATACTCAAGTCCCCCGGCGGAAACAAGATACAGGTCATCAAGGTTGTCCGGGAGATAACGGGCCTCGGTCTCAAAGAAGCTAAAGACCTCGTTGACAATGCACCCAAACCCGTGAAAGAGGGTGTTCCCAAAGAGGAGGCTGAGCAGATTAAAGGGAAGCTTGAAGAGGCGGGAGCCGAAGTAGAGCTTAAGTAAAGGTGACACAAACCTGCGGGCAGTTGCTGACCGTGAGGACAGAAGCGGGCAAAAATGCCCGCTTGATATTTTATCATCGTGTTATAATAAATAATTTGCCGTAACCTGCCATAAAGAGGTGGAAATATGAGGAATACTGCCCTTCCCAGAAAATTTTTCGGTAGGAGGGATGAAATTATATCTCCTCCGTACCTCTTAAGTGTACCAAAAAGTTCCTTTGAGCACTTCATTCAGCTGAGGAAGGCTCCTTCCGAGAGGGAGAATGTAGGACTTGAGTACATCCTGAGGACCTCATTCCCCTTCAGGGATCCGGACGGCAACATCTTCATGGAGTATCTTGGCTACGAGATCGGCGACTGGGAGTGCAATCAGTGTGGATACAGGCCCGAATCGGACTTCCTTGGCGGATGGGGTGTAAAGTGCCCCAAAAAGGGATGCGATGGAACACTTATTCTCAAGGAGAAGTACACTCCCGACGAGTGCAGGGTTAAGGGATTAACATACTCAGCCCCCCTAAGGGTTCTTTTCAAGCTGAGGATAAAGACAAAAGAGGGGGAAAGGGAAACGCCTCCGCGAAAGGTTTACTTCGGCGAAATTCCCCTCATGACCGACTGGGGATCCTTCATAATTAACGGAAGCGAGAGGGTTATAGTAAATCAGCTAATAAGGTCAACGGGAGTATTTTTTGAAGAAAAAGAGGAAAAGCAAAAGGACACCACAATTACGAGGATCATATACAGGGCGAGCATAATTCCCGATAAGGGTTCAAGAATAGAGTTTGAACTCTCCGGAACCACAGACCTGTTCTCTGCCAGAATTGACAGAAAGAAGATTAGCGGTATTTCAATCCTCAGAGCCTGGGGCTTTGAAACTGCCTACGACATTCTCAAGAACTTCTACGAGGGCGTTAGAAGGCTGAAGGTTGAGGGGGAAAGGCTTTACGATGCGGATTCTGGAGAGGAGTACAAGCCCGAAGACCTTGAGCACCATTACATCTTTGCCCTCCTCAGATACAGGGCAAAGCTTGAGGACTCCGCAAAGGAGAAGGAGTTTATTGAGGAGAGGTTTATAGAATCGTGGGAAGGGCTCGCTCTCTTAATGAAGGACGAGCGAATAAACATTGAGTCGGTGACCATCCTTCCCAACGAGAATGCAGTAAAAAGCAGGTTTGCAAAAATAGTGGTTGACACCCTTGAGGAGGACACAAAACCCAGAGAACCTGACAAGATGAGCCCGGTAAAGGTGCCCTCCGAATTCACCCTACGGGACTACGGATACATGGAGATTTACAAAAAGCTCAGGCTCGTTGAAACCATGACAATGGAGATTGAAAACCTCATTGAGAGGGCAAGGTCCTATTTTGAAGTTTTCTTCGGCGACATTACACGCTACGACCTCTCAAGGGTTGGAAGGGTCAAGATCAATGCAAAGGTTCACCGCCTTCCCAAAGTTCTTCAGCCTGCGGATGTTGAAAGGATCTCAACCATGCCTCCCCTTGCTCTCGGAGGAGATGTAGGAAAGTACAGGGAAGGGACGAGGCTTGATGAGAAGATCCTAAAGGAACTGTTTAAAAAGGAAAAGGAGGTCCCCGTAAAAGATTACACAGAGGGGGACGCGAGATTTTTACTGCCAGTTGACCTCATAGCTATTCTCAAGTACCTGATAGACCTCAGATTCAGAAGGGAGAGGAAGGACGACATTGCCCACCTCGGAAACCGCCGTGTGAGGTCCGTAGGTGAACTTCTTGAGAATCAGGTAAGAACGGGAATAGCCAAGATGGAAAAGGTCTTCAGGGACAGAATTGCTGTTATAAACCCCGAAGACCCCAACATAGCTCCCAAGGACCTTATTAACCCCCGCTATCTGACCAACTCCATAACCGAGTTTCTCAAGGGGGGTCAGCTATCCCAGTACCTTGACAATACCAACCCGCTTTCCGCCCTCACTCACAAGAGGAGGCTGTCCGCCCTCGGTCCCGGCGGGCTTACGAGGGAAAGTGCAACCTTTGAGATCAGGGACGTTCACCCTTCCCACTACGGAAGGATTTGCCCCATTGAAACTCCCGAGGGTCAGAACATAGGACTCGTAACATCAATGACCGTTTACGCTCAGGTCAACGAGTACGGCTTTTTAATAACTCCCTACAGGAAGGTTGAGAAAGGCGTCGTGACGGATAAGATAGACTACCTCGCTGCATACGAGGAGGAGGATTATGTAATTGCTCAGAG
>JALSHX010000064.1 GCA_026982025.1 Aquificaceae bacterium
CTACAGGGGCTACGACCTCCCCCTTTTTGTGAGGGGTGGCTCGGATCTTGTTATCTGCACAAGCTACAGCGGAAATACAGAGGAAACCATAAGCAACATGGAGAGTGCTCTCCAAAGGGGGGCAAAAATTGTTGCTATTAGCTCAGGAGGAAAGATCAGTGAAATTGCAAAGAGCAATAACGTGCCCTGGTTCTCAATTCCCCAAGGATACGCACCGAGATACGCCCTCGGTTTTATGCTGAGCAGGATAATATGCCTTCTGGGAGCTACCAGAGAGGAGATTGAAGACATTGGTGAGTCTTTGACCGGCAGGAGAGAAGAACTGAGGGAAAAAGGAAAGGAGCTTGCCTCAAAGCTTGTAGGATACATTCCTCTCGTTTACGCCACACCACTTACCGAGCCCGCAGCCTTCAGATTCAAGACTCAGTTTAATGAGAACTCAAAAACCCAGTGCTACTTTGCGGTTTTGTCAGAAATGCATCACAACGAAGTTGTGGGACTGGAAAACCCTGCTATTCGCTCAAAGTTTTTCTTTATTATTCTCAGCGATCCCAAGGATCATCATCGCATCCTCAAAAGGGTTGAGATTACATCAAACATCCTTAAAGAGTTCGGAATAGTTCCATACAGTATAACAGCTGAGGGAAATTCCTATACCTCAAGGCTTCTGGGCATTATTTACCTCGGAGACTGGGCAAGCTATTTCCTTGCCCTTGAATACGGATACGACCCCCTTCCTGTTAGGGTCATTGACTTTATAAAAAAGCAATTGGCAGGATAAATTCACTGATCCGATACTTCAAACCTGACCGTCTGAACCAGCGGACCGGAATCAAACATTATATCCGTACTGTAATTTATCCCGGTTCCTAATTTATAATTGACTCTTATCAAACAGTACCCTACCGAATTTGTGGTGCATGAGCATGATGTTTTACCCTGACAATCGGGAAAGGTTAGATATCCTCCTGATAAGAGGAAACTATCAATTCTTCCAATAACCGTGACACCGGGCACAGCGTTACCTTCGCTGTCCTGTACGGATGTCTTGAACTCCATCGTTGATGTGGTGTTGGTCCCGTTATAAGTAACACTTACGCTTGGTGGATTCACCGTCAGGGTCATTTCGCCTGTTGCAAAGAAGTTTCCTCCGCAGGATAGCAACGAGGAGAGTGCAAGAGCAATGATTGTTCCTACGGAGAAGACTAAGATTCCCGCTTCCTTTATCCGCCTCATCTTCTTATTCCCTCCCAGTAGTTTTTATTACGGTGCAATTGTATCATATTTTAACCCTTTTTCACCAGCGGGACAAGGCTCTCCGCCCGGATTTCCTTTCTTTTTTCCGCAAAATCTATCAGGTCCCTGAGATGAACCCGCCACTTTCCATTTTTCTTAACCCCCTTTAGAAGCCCTCTGTTAATAAGGACTCTGATGTAGTCCGCGTTTTTGTAACCCAGAAGCTGGGAAGCCTGCTCTGGAGCGAGCATTATGTTCTTTTCACCTGCATAAACCCTGAGACTGTAAAGGAGTTCCGATCTGATAAGGTTTTCAAAACTTTCCGTGTTTCCGAGTTCAATAACTGTCCTTGTAATCTGTTCGTTGGTTAGTTTTCTACCCCTTGCCAGTTTCTCAACCACCACAACCGCTCCCTCCTCCGATTCCCGGAGGGCCTTTATGTAATCTTCTCTGTTTCTGAAGGCAACGTTTAAAAGTCCTCCTTCTATCAGCAGGGCATTCATCAGAATCCTTCCTATTCTTCCGTTTCCGTCAACGAAGGGATGAATAACCTCAAAGAGTATGTGGAAAATGGAAGCCTTTCTGATGGGATCAAGACTAACTCCTTTTAGCCAAAGCAGGATCCTCCTCATCACCGCCGTTAAACTTCCCGGCGGAGGAGGTTCAAATTTTGCTCCGAATATGGTCATGTGGGTGGTTCTGTAACCCTTGGGAAGGTTAAAACCTTTCCAGAGCTTTTCGTAGGTCCACAGAAGAACGGGCTGGTTAATTATTTCTCCTCTTCCGTCACCTTTTATGGCAAGGCTGTAGAGGTCCTCTGCGGTTCTGTAGTAGTTCCATGCCTGCCTGAGCCTGGGCTCTTCCTTCAATCCCTCCCTGAGTTCTTCCAGCTCCACCTTGACCTTTTCAATTGCAAGAGAGCAAACCGTTTCTTCCGCAAGCAGGTAATCCATGAACTCTTCAAGTAGAACAATTACCTTTTCTTGATACGCCACCGTATCATTAAATTTACTTTAAATATCTAGATTATCAAGGTCTTGAGACACTTGATACGGACAAGAATCACTTTGAGAGGACCTTGCTTGCAACCTCCTCAATTTCTTTCGCAAGCCTGAAATCCCTCTCCGTTAAACCGCCGGCTTCGTGGGTGGTCAGTTTCACCTTTAAACTCTTAAAACCCGCTTCCACATCGGGATGATGCCAGTGAGCCTCCGCAAGTCCGGCGATGGTATTAAAGAGGAAAACGGTTCTCTTCCAGTTTCCCGTCTGAAACTCCCTGACAATTGAGTTTCCTTCTCTTCTCCACTGAGGTATTCCCCTTAGCCTCTCTTCAATTTCTTCCTCGGAAAGTCTCTCAACCGCCATTTTTCACTCCAATTCCATGTCAAGTTCATTAAAGACGAAATAAACGTTCCGTAAATGAAACACATCATACATCTTTGAGTCTTTGAAGGGAGACTCTTTGAGTTTTTCCTTTACCTCGTCAACGAACAGACCTTCATCCTTTAACCTTGCTACTTCAGTCCTGACGAAGTTTATGTAATCCCTGGTCCACTTGAGGGCTTCTCTTCCCATAGGGTCGCCGTGACCACCGAGGAGCTTTTTGAACTTCATTTTTCCAATGGTGTCAAGAACCTTCAACCAGCGCTTCGTTTTTACATTTCTGTCCCCGAGAAAGGGAATCCTTTTGTAAGAGACGAGGTCCCCCACAAAGAGGTACCCCTCCGCTCTGATGACGAGGTCGGTATTTGTGTGGGCGGGCGTCATGGGAATTATCTCAATCACCTTTCTACCCACCCTCAGCTTGACCTTGCTGTCAATGACCATGTCGGGAGCAACCGGCTCCACATCATCAAAAACTCCCGGAAATCCCTTCCTTGCGCCTTCAAGAACCATTTGAGCTGTTCCCTCTTCGTAAAAAACCTTCAGATTTTTGTGGGCAATTACCTTTGCTCCCTCCTCCTTGTAAGCCTTTGCACCGAAGTAATGATCCATGTGATAGTGGGTGATGATCAGGTAAAGGACGGGAACGTTTTTGATCTTTTTGAGTTCGGAAATGAACTCCCTCGCAAGCTCGGGAGTTGAAAGGGCATCAATTACTATCCAGCCTTCCCTCGTAAGAATGCCGTATGAGTTTGACATAAATCCCCTGTTTTCTTTGGAGGGAAGTCCGTAAGTGCCCTTTGCGACGTAGATGTTTCTCGCTATTTTTTGAAGATCCATTGCCTCTGAAAAGGAGAAAAGGATAGCTACCAGCGCCCAGACAATGCCCCACACTCTCATTTTTCAACCTCCTCTAAAAAGGCTCTTAGCCCTTGCTGATATAATTTAACGATCATGGATTTTTTAGGTAGGGAACGTTCTCCCCTTACAGAGAAGGAGTGGGAACAGATAGATTCTGCGGTGAGGGAGGTTGCAAAAAACACGAGGGTAATGAGAAGATTTATCCCGGTGGTGGGTCCCATCGGTCCCGGGCATCAAACTGTTTCCTGCGATGTTATTTACGGTATGGAGCCGGGAGTGGTTGAGATAAAGCCCGGTCAGGAGTACGATGCTGGTGAGCCGGTTAGGACCGGAATCCGCAAACAGCTTCCAGTTCCCACCATTTACAAAGACTTCGTAGTTTCGTGGCGTGACCTTGAACACTTCAGGCAGTTCAGGTTGCCCATGGACACTTCCAATGCGGTTTCTGCAGCAATTGCAACTGCGGTAGCCGAAGATACAATGATTCTTCTGGGAGACAAAAAAATAGGAATTGAGGGTCTTCTGAGTGCGGAGGGAACCAATAAGATTTCAATGAGCGATTGGAGTGTTGAGGGAAACGCCTTCAAAGATATAATGGCGGGAATATCCAAGCTCGTTGACCTCGGCTTTTACGGAGATTACCATCTTGTTCTTAATCCGAAGCTTTACTTTTATCTCAATAGAATGTACGAAAACACGGGCCTCCTTGAGATTGAACAGATAAAAAAAATGGTAAAGGAAGTCCACCAGACTCCGGTTATGCCCGACAACAGGGTTCTGCTACTTTCCGTGGGACCTCAAAACTTTGACTTTGTGGTTGCTCAGGATGTATCGGTGGCCTTTGTGGAATCCTCAAATATGAATTACATATTCAGGGTCCTTGAGATGGGAGTTCTTAGGATAAAAAGACCCGCTTCAATCCTGATCATAGGGAAAGGTAAGTAAATGTGGGTTCTTGGTCAGCACGATGAGAACTACAGGAAGGTAAGGAAAGGAATCCTATCCCTCGTCGGGAACACGCCCCTCGTGAGATTGAAGAGGGTCATCCCGGAGGATATATCGCCGGAGGTGGAGATATACGCGAAACTTGAGAGCTTCAACCCCGGAGGCTCCGTCAAAGACAGACCGGCTCTTAGCATGTTTTTGACTGCAATCAATGAAGGAAAAATAAGGGAAGGTCAGGTGGTTATTGACGCAACTTCTGGTAA
>JALSHX010000065.1 GCA_026982025.1 Aquificaceae bacterium
TAACTGCATAACTGCAGTTTTCAAACCGCTGAAGGAGAAGTTGAGATCATCGGAGTCCAGAAGAGGCTTGGGAAGGGAGTACTTTGGCTCTCCCTTTGATGCAAGTTTGTCAATAATGGGTCCTCCCGGATAACCTAGGTCAAGCATCCGTGCAACCTTGTCATAGCTCTCGCCTACCGCATCGTCAAGGGTTCCTCCCAGAAACCTATATGAGCCAAAGCTCTCAACGAGGTAAAAGTCCGTGTGCCCGCCTGAAACAACGAGGGAGAGAAAGGGATAGGTCGGTTCGCGGTCAATGAATGGAGAGTAAATGTGTGCCTCAAGGTGGTGAACGGGCACAAGGGGAATTCCGTATAGGGAGGAGACAGCCTTTGCAAAGGCAACTCCCACAACAAGAGACAGTATTAGACCGGGCGTCACGGTAACCGAAACGCTTTCCAGTTTTCCCGGTTCAAAGCCCGAATTTCTTATAAGAGCGTCAAAGAGGTATAGTATGTTTCTCGTATGTTCCCTCGCCGATAGCTCTGGAACAACACCCCCGTGGGGTGAGTGAACTTCTGCCTGAGAGAGGAGTACGCTTCCTATAACCTCACCGCCATCACCGAGGACTGCAAGGGCAGTCTCATCACAGGATGTTTCCACCCCGAGGGTGTTCATGCTGCATTCTTGTGCTCAATCTTTGCCTTGAGCACCTCAATGGCTTTTTTGAGCTGAAGGTCAAGGTCAGGCAGGAGGATTACCTTTTGACCATTTCCCTCAATCCTCATCTTTCTTATTGTTTCAGCAAGCTGTTCCCACTTCTTTTCGTCCATAGCTACCTTGACATCGGGCTCAATTCCCTTTTTGTGGATGAGGTTTCCCCTGGGAGTGTAGTAATAGGCAACGGTGAGCTTGATGGCAGAATTGTCCTCAAGAGGTATAATGTTTTGGACCGACGCCTTCCCGAAGCTCTTTTCTCCAACTATTACAGCCCTTCCGTGGTCTTTCAGGGCTCCTGTAACGATCTCAGATGCACTCGCAGAACCACCGTTTATGAGAACTATAAGGGGCATGTTCGGCGGCAGAACGGGTGAGTCCTTTGCGTAATACTTTTCTTCGCTTCCCTTCCTGCTCTTTGTGTAAACGACGAGGGTGCCCTCGGGCAGGAAGAGATCCGAAACCTTAACCGCTTCCGATAGAAGTCCTCCCGGATTGTTGCGAAGGTCAAGGATGAAACCCTCAACGCCCTGACCCATGAGATCCCTTATCGCCTTTTTCAGGTCTCTTGAGGTGTAGTGCTGGAATTGAATGACCCTTATGTATCCTATGTCCTCGTACTTTGTGTATTTGACACTTTCAATCTTTATGATGGCTCTGACTATGTCAACTTTCTTTGGCTTCTCCTCCCCCTTTCTCATTATTGTCAGTGTAACCTTCGTTCCGGGCTTGCCCCTTATCTTTCTGACAATTTCTATGAGGGTCTTTCCGAAGGTATCTTCCCCGTCAACCGCAACGATTACATCCCCCGCCCTCAGCCCCGCTTTAAAGGCGGGTGTTCCCTCAATGGGTGCCACAACTATGGGTCTTCCTTTCTCCATACTTATTTCTATACCCACTCCTCCGAACTCACCTTCGGTCTCTTCCATAAACTCCTTGTACTTTTCGGGAGGAAAGAAGGCTGAGAAGGGGTCAAGGGACGACATCATTCCATTCAACGCTCCGTAAACAAGATTTTTTATGCTTGGCTCCTCAACATAGTTCTCCTTAACTATTTTCAAAACATCCGAAAACAGCTTAAGGTAGTTGTACTCGTCCTCGCTTCCCACAGTCTTTGAAACGCCCGCAAAGAATCCAGCAAAGAAGAAAATACCGGCTATCACAGGAATGAGAATCCTTCTCATCGCCTCTCACCTCTTTCAAAAGTAATGGTCTCCACATCCCTTATGTAAAAGTCGGCTCTTCCTCCCTCAATGTTTGCACTGCATCTCAGACTTGAGGAAACGGTGTATGTCTTCTTCTTTCCGCCCCTCAGAACAACTTCCACTTCCGCCTCGGAACCCGACCTTTTGACTACCCTCATCATCTCTATTGCCATCTGAGAAAGCCTGTAATCAACAGCGCCCTTTCTGAACCTTATTTCACCACCATCCCCGCAGATAAGTCCCTTGAGGCGGTGGGAAACTCCTTTTCTGTCCATAACCATTGCTTCAACACCCGAAATGCCCGGGGGCGGTGCCTTACCCTCTCCCATTGCAAAGAGAAGAGCTTGAAACGACAGAGCTGTGAAAAGTACTTTTCTTATCATGCTTTTTAATTTTATACCAAAAGGCGTTCAAGCTCTCTACGGTTGAGGATCTCAATAAAACCCCTTTCGGTGTTAATGATTCCCTGCTTCTTCCACCTGCTCATCACCCTTATTGCGGTCTCAACCGTTGTTCCCGTCATCTCAGCAATGTCCTGCCTTGTGAGCGGAAGACGAATCACTATTGAACCGTTGACCTTGGTGCCTATTCTGTCAGCGAGCTCAAGCAAAACCTTGGCAATTCTCTCCTCAACCCTGCCCGAGGCAATGCTTTTGAGAATTTCGTATGTCTGGAGGAGGTTGGCTGTTGCGTCGCAGGTCATCTTTATGGCAACGGCGGGGTACTTTATTGCGAGGTTTATAAAATCTCTATTGGAGATATAGAGAACCTTTGTATCAAGGACCGCCATTGCGGTGTAAGTGCTCTTGGGTGCGTTCTTTCCCCACTCAATCCAGCCGAAAACATCGCCGGGAAAGACGAGCCTCACGATAATGGTCTTGCCGTCCTGTGTTTCCTTGATCAGCTTGACTAATCCGTCAACAAGTATGAAAATTCCCGGCTCCGCATCCTCCTCGAAGAAGAGGTAATCCCCCTTTGAGTACTCCTTCATGTTCATGTAAACCGTTGACTCCCTCAGCTCTTCCCTGCTGAGGTCCTCAAAGAGGTGGACCTTCTGAAGGAAATCTATCTTCAGATCCTCTGGAGTTTTCCTTTTAATATCAACCTTTTTTCCCATCCTTTTCCTCCTATCAGAACGGTTGGCTTGAAGACCACATAATCGGTGTGAAAGGAAACCATGTTTACACCGCCGAAGGTATGGTTATCACCGATAGCTATGTGAACGGTTCCGAGAATTTTTTCAGCCTCAAGCAGGTTATCGGGCTTTGAAGCCTTCGGATTAGTGCCTACACCGAACTCCGCAATAAACCTTGCGGAGGGCATTTTCTTGAAGATCTCCTCAATGAAGTGCCGGTAATCCTCAAATCCTTCTATATCCTCTACACCTCCGTTGATGAACTTGAAGACCAGTGGTCTCTCAAGCTGTCTATCCGGCGCATAAAGCACCACGAGCTTACCGAATGCTTCGTTCTCAACCGGTGCCACAAAAGCCTCTCCCGCAGGAAGATTTCCAAACTCACCCGGCTGATGGAACAGTCCCGTGTCTGCGATCCCCTTTCTTCCCTTGATGGAAAACTCCATGTCCGTTCCGTCCTCCGAGTGAACATGAACCCATTCACCTTCGGTAAGAACCTCAGCGATGTCCCTGCTAACTTTAGCCACTTCGTCCCAGTTAACATTCATTGATGTCAGGAACATTGAGGGATCAAACAGGGGCATGGAGGCGTATCTTGCTCCGAAGTGCTCCGTCAAGACTTTTCTGTAAAAGGTGTGGGTTGTTGAATAATAAGGAAAGGCAACGACCGCATCGGGAACAGCACCGCTATACTCTTTTAGAGTTGATACAACCTCCGAAGCTGAATACTTTTCCTTGTTTAAGATCTTCTCAAAGGTCCCTGAAGAGATGAGGCGGTCAACTGCCTCGTCTCCAAAGGTGATTCTCCAGAGCTCCTCCGGAGGTTCCGTGCCGTGGACTTTCAGAGAGGGATAAACAAGGTGGGAAAAATTGTGGGTGAATTCGGGGACAACATCAATGAACTCATCCATTAAATCCACCAAGTAATCTTTTTCATCATCCGTAAACAGGAGAAGTCTCTCCGAAGGCTTCAGGTTCAAGTTGACCTTGAGGAGGTTTTTTATCTGCTGTTTATACATGGCACTCCTCATATTAAATTAATCTAAGGAAAAGGCAATCCCAGTCCACCTAAAAGGTATTTCAGATAATCTTCGGAAAAGTCAAGTCCCGCACCCACGAAGTAGCCCCTCAACTTCTCGTTGAGAAGGTCATCTCCACCGAACCGTGTGTAAAGAGGACCCCAGAGCCTTAGCTGTATTCCCACCTGAAGTATCGGGTTCAGTCCCGGTTCGCCGGGTCTGTCCTTTCTGCCCGTCTCCCAGATATCCGAGTAAATCCTTACCCTTTCGTGAGGAACAACATCAAAACCCACTCCGCCAGTGGACTCTTTAAGCCCCGCTCTCACGGTGAAGTAGGACGAGTGGGTGAAGTAAAAGTTCTTTGCGATCTGGAGAGTGATTTCCGGTCTGAATTCCTTAACGACTACCTCCCCCGTACCGATAATCCTCTGGGTGTAAACCCTGCCCCTTGAGTCCCCCACACCTTCAATGAGGAAATAAGTGGTTCTGGTTGGCTGAATTCTCAGGGAGAGAAAAGCCTTTGTGTCCCCTCCTTCGTAATACTCTCCT
>JALSHX010000066.1 GCA_026982025.1 Aquificaceae bacterium
CCCGACACCCTGAACAATAAAATGGGCGGAAGGATCACCGGCGTGGTAGATACTGAAGACGGTCTGCTCATAATCCTTGACTTTGAGGGAATTCTTCACGACATCGGTCTCCTCAAGGTTTTCCACGAGACTGAAGCAAGGGAGATGGCAAAGGGAACGAAAACATCATTCCAAATCCTTCTGGCGGAGGACTCAGCGGTTGCGAGAAAAATTATAAAAGACATCCTTGAAAGTGCAGGACACAAGATTATTGAAAAGGAAGACGGTGCTCAGGCATGGGAATTTCTAAAGGAGCTCCTGAAGAAAGCAGAGGAAGAGCAAAAGAGCGTAAAGGATTACATTGACCTCGTTATAACTGACATTGAAATGCCAAACATGGATGGGCTGACCCTCACAAAGAATATAAAAGAGACGGTGGGTCTTATGGGTCTTCCGGTCATAGTTAATACAACTTTGAGCGACGACACAAACAAGCAAAAAGCCTTCAGGGTTAATGCGGACGGCTTTATCGTCAAGTTTGATGCGGAAGAACTTATTGAAATGGTTAATAAACTCGGGTCAAAAGGAGATTGAATCATGATGAGTGATGACCTTAAGGATATTTTTAATGAGTTCGTTGCGGAGGCGGAGGATAACCTCCACAAGATAGAGGAGAACCTCCTTGAACTTGAAAAGGACCCTACAAACGAAGAGTTGCTTAATGCAACATTCAGGGCTATGCACACCCTGAAGGGAGGCGCGGGATTCCTCGGGCTTCAGGCAATCGTTGAAACGGCTCACGCTGCGGAGGATGTGCTGGGAAAGATCAGAAGCGGAGAGCTAACCCTCACCCCCGAGATCAACGATGCAGTCCTTGAAGCGGTTGACTTCATTAGAAATGCCCTCCCCCGATACGAAGCGGGAGAAAGTGTGGAGGTTCCTCAGGAGCTGGTTTCAAGACTCAGGCAACTTGAAGCGGGGGAGTCAGGGAAATCAAAAGAAGAGGTTAGCCAAGAAGAACGGTCTGAAGAATCTCACAGTCCCGTTGATCAGCTCCTTGAAAGGTACGGCTTCGGGCACCTCAAGGACAAGCCTATTGAGGTGGTTCTTGAAGAGCTGATACTCCTTCCGCCTGACCAGAGACCTCAGGAGCTTATAGAGGAGCTTGACAAACTCGTGAGCACCGGCGAGGTCAGACCGGGAGTGAGTGAAGAAGCTGACCGGCAGGCGGACGAGAAAATGATGGAGCAAATCTCGGAAAAAGAAAAGGAACAGGATAAAGCGGAAAAAAGCGAAAAAGATCAAAAGGAAGAAATGCCCATCAAGACTCAATCGGAAAAGGTTTTAAGAATAGATGTTAAGAAAATTGAGGACCTTATGAATCTTGTGGGAGAGCTCGTTCTGGAAAGAAACAGACTTCTGAGGGTTTTCCAGAGGCTCCACGAGGAGTTTCAGTCCAAAACGGTGGATGAGCTTGAAACGGTCATGTCTTCAATGGACAGAATAGTCGGGGATCTCCAGCTTGCGGTAATGAAGACGAGGATGCAGCCCGTTAAGAGGCTCTTTCAGAAGTTTCCGAGGGTGGTCAGGGATCTTGCAAGGATGCTGGGAAAGGAGGTTGAGTTGGTTCTTGAAGGCGAAGACGCAGAAATGGACAAAACTGTCCTTGAGAGGCTTGAGGAGCCCCTCATTCACCTGATAAGAAACGCCGTTGATCACGGAATTGAACCACCGGAAGAGAGGGAAAGGGTAGGCAAAATGAGAAAGGGAACACTCAGGTTAAATGCCTACTATCACGGAGACAGGATCTTCATAGAGGTTTCCGACGACGGAAGGGGGATAGATACCGAGAAGGTAAAGGCAAAAGCCCTTGAAAAGGGACTGATAACACCTGACAGGGCGGAGAAGATGACTGAAAAAGACATTCTTTACCTGATCTTCCACCCCGGATTCTCAACCACCGAAGGTGTATCGCAGGTTTCGGGAAGGGGAGTCGGAATGGATGTTGTTATGAACACGGTGACCACATTCAGAGGTACCATAGACATCGAGACGGAGAGGGGAAAGGGGACAAAGATTACACTCTCCTTCCCTCTTACAGTTGGAATAATAAGGTCCCTCCTCGTATCAATAAACGGCATGAACTTTGCTATTCCAATCTACTCGGTCATAGAGATAATTCAGGCGGAGGATGCTCAGATTACTACGGTTTCGGGTAAAGAGGTCCTCATCCTAAGGGACCTTACCCTTCCTCTTATCAATCTCGGTGAAGCCCTTGAGCTCGGCGGCGGAAGTGTAGGATATGTGATAGTCTCTCAGGTCGGCAGTCAGAAGGTTGCCTTCACCGTTGAGGACCTCTTCGGAGACGAAGAGGTGGTTGTTAAGCCCCTCGGAAAGATCATAGGCGATGTTCAGGGAATATCGGGAGCCACCATTACCGGTGACGGAAAGGTGGTTCTAATTCTTGACCTTGACGGTGTTCTGAAGAGGGAGATGAATGCCCTGAGCATAATGTAAGGAGGTTAAGATGGCTGAACTCATACCAGTGGGTGAGACAAAGCCCGAAAAAGCCGGATCGGAGGTTGAGGAGTTTCTTGGCATCTCCATTGAGGATGAATTGATAGGATTATCCCTAAGGGAAATTCTCACAATATCCAAGGTCCTTAACATAGTAAAGGTCCCCTACACAAAACCTTACATAGTGGGGGTCATAAATCTCAGGGGAGAAATTCTGCCGGTCCTATCCCTCAAAAGGATACTGGGTCTTTCGGAGTCAAAGGAACCCACGAGAATAGTTGTCCTTGACTCAAGGCACGGTAAGGCGGGAGTGCTCGTTGATAACATCGTAGGTGTAATCAGGGTCCCCCAGGAGAGGTTTGAGCCAAACCCCATGGCGGGTCGCTACAGCATGTTTGTTAGTCATGTAGCACAGACGGAGTTCGGTCTGATGGAGATCCTTGATGTGACGAGGATAATTGACTCAATCGTTGAGGAGGGCTGAAAAGTCAGTTAATATGGACTTTCTCATAAAACTTGACAATAAACCACTAAAGGTCTAAAATAAATAACAACCACTTCAGAGGTGGAGGTCGGAAAATGGCAGAGAAGATTCTCGGAATAGATCTGGGAACCACAAACTCGGTGGTTGCGGTAACGGTAGGAAACGAACAGGTTGTAATCCAAAACCCCGAAGGCTCAAGGCTCACGCCCTCGGTGGTTTCGTGGACCAAGGAGAAAGAAATTCTCGTCGGTGACCCGGCAAAAAGGCGTGCGGTTCTTGACCCCGAAAATACAATTTACGAATCAAAGAGATTCATAGGGCGGAAGTTTGACGAGGTCAAGGAGGAGACTAATAGAGTCTCTTACAAGGTAGTCGCTGACGACAAGGGAGACGCAGCTTTTGATGTTCCGAACGCGGGCAAAGTGGTAAGACCGGAAGAGGTAGGCGCCCATGTTTTGAGAAAGCTCAAGGAAGCCGCCGAAGCCTACCTCGGTGAGAAGATTACCAAGGCGGTTATTACGGTTCCCGCTTACTTTAACGAGCGCCAGAGACAGGCAACCAAGGACGCGGGAAAGATAGCTGGCCTTGAGGTCCTCAGGATTCTCAACGAGCCCACCGCCGCTGCACTCGCCTACGGTCTTGACAAAAAGTCCGATGTGAAAATACTCGTTTACGACTTCGGAGGAGGAACCTTTGATGTGTCCATACTTGAGGGGGGAGACGGAGTAATTGAGGTAAAGGCAACAAGCGGAGACACCCACCTTGGGGGTGCAAACATTGACGAGAGGATAATGGAATGGCTCATTGATGAGTTCAAAAAAGAAACCGGCATTGACCTAAAACAGGACAAAACCGCCCTTCAGAGGCTGAAAGAAGCCTCGGAACAGGCAAAGAAGGAGCTTTCCTTCAAGCTTGAGACAGAAATCAACCTGCCCTTTATAACCATTAATCCCGAAAACAACCAGCCCCTGCACCTTCAGAGAAAGCTCACTCGAGCCCGCCTTGAGGAGATGATCAAGGACATCATAGACAGAACGATGGACATAGTTAAAAAAGCCCTTGAGGATGCCAAGCTAACACCTTCGGACATAAACGATGTGGTTCTCGTCGGGGGTTCAACAAGAATACCCCTCGTTCAGCAAAAGATTCAGGAGTTCTTCGGGAAGGAACCCCACAAAGGGGTGAACCCAGACGAGGTGGTTGCTGTCGGTGCTGCCATACAGGCGGGCGTTCTTTCGGGAGATGTAAAGGAAATTCTGCTCGTTGATGTTACTCCTCTTTCTCTGGGAGTTGAAACATACGGAGGGGTCATGACTACTCTGATCCCTCGGAACACACCCATTCCCTACAAAAAGTGCGAGGTTTTCACCACAGCCTCAGACTACCAGACGGAGGTTGAGATCCACGTCCTTCAGGGAGAAAGACCCCTCGCCAAGGACAACAAGTCACTGGGGAAGTTCTACCTCACCGGAATACCCCCCTCTCCCAGAGGAGTTCCAAAAATTGAGGTCTGCTTTGACATTGACGCGGACGGCATACTCCATGTAACCGCAAAGGACATGGGAACGGGAAAAGAGCAGTCAATCAGGATTCAGCCCTCCTCGGGACTGACTCAGGA
>JALSHX010000067.1 GCA_026982025.1 Aquificaceae bacterium
CCATCTTTTCACGCCACTCGCTTGCCTTCTCCTGGAGGTCAGGTGGAATGTCCCTGATTTCGTACTTGGCTCCGAGGGTTTCCTCAAGCCAGATGATAGCTTTCATCTCAAGCAGGTCAACAACCCCCTCAAATCCTTCCTCTGCACCTATCGGAATCTGAACCGCAACTGGTTTTATGGTGAGTTTTTCCTCTATTTCCTTAAAGACCCTGTAAAAATCCGCACCGAGTCTGTCAAGTTTGTTTATGAAGGCTATCCTCGGAACATTAAACCTGTCAGCCCACCTCCAGTTTGCCTCAGACTGTGGTTGAACGCCCTCAACCGCGGAAAAAATAAAAACGATGCCGTCCAGGACCTTCATAGACCTGACCACTTCAACGGAGAAGTCCACGTGTCCAGGCGTATCAATGATGTTTATTTGAAACTTCTGACCCCGCCTCTCCCAGTAGCAGGCTGTTGTTGCTGCCGTTATGGTTATACCCCTCTCTTTTTCCTGCTCCATCCAGTCCATGGTAGCCGCGCCTTCGTGAACCTCCCCTATCTTGTAGGTTCTACCCGTGTAGTAGAGAATCCTTTCGGTGGTTGTGGTTTTCCCCGCATCAATGTGGGCAACAATCCCGATATTCCTGAGCCTTTCTATGGGTACCGCTCTTGCCATATCATCCTCCTACCACCTGAAATGGGAAAAGACCATGTTTGCCTGAGCCATCTTGTGGGTATCTTCCTTCTTTTTGATAGCTCCCCCCTTGCCGTCCAGGACATCAAGGATTTCAGCCCTCAGGCGGTCAATCATGGTGTAGCTACCCCTTCCCCTCGGTCTGTTCCTCGCAGCTTCTACGAGCCACCTTATTGCAAGGCTTACCTGCCTTCTTTCCCTAACTTCTATGGGAACCTGATAGGTTGCTCCTCCCACCCTTCTTGGTCTCACTTCCCACTGGGGTTTGAGTGCCTCAACTACCTTATGAATTATCTCCACCGGAGTCATTTTCTTTTGTTTTGCCGCCTGCTCAAGGGCTGTGTAAACTATCCATTCAGCTACGCTCTTCTTGCCGTCTTTCATTACCTTGTTTATTAGCTTTTGAATAAAAACATCTCCGTACTTGGGGTCAGGGGGAATCTCTCTCGGGGTAACGGGTCCTTTCCGCGGCATTCCTTATCCTCCTTTATCCTCTTTGGGCTTCTTTGCTCCGTACTTTGACCTTGACTGCTTCCTGCCCTGAACACCGGCGGTGTCAAGAGCACCTCTGATGACCTTGTATCTGACACCGGGCAGGTCCTTAACCCTTCCTCCCCTCACAAGGACAATTGAGTGTTCCTGAAGGTTGTGCCCTTCACCGGGTATGTATGCGGTTACTTCAATTCCGTTTGAAAGCCTGACCCTCGTAACCTTCCTCAATGCGGAGTTGGGCTTTTTAGGGGTCACCGTGTAAACCCTAACACATACTCCCCTCTTTTGGGGGTTACCCTCAAGGGCGGGAGCGGAACTCTGCTTTTTTCTCTTTTCCCGTCCCTGTTTGATCAGCTGGTTAATGGTCGGCATCCACTATCCTCCTGAAAACACGCAATCTCCCATTATATCTCATTCCTGAGTTTCCTTCAATTCTTCTTCCTGACCTCCTTCGGCGGTTTCCTCTTTTATGTCCTCCCTGATAAGAGCCTTTCCTTCCTCCATAACTTCAATACGGCTGTAGTCGTCAACTCCGGTTCCCGCAGGTATGAGGTTTCCGATTATGACATTCTCCTTAAGTCCGTAAAGCTCGTCAACCTTCCCCTCGCAGGCAGCTTCGGTAAGGACCTTGGTGGTCTCTTGGAAGGATGCGGCGGAAATCCAGCTCCTCGTAGACAGAGACGCCTTTGTAATTCCCACGAGAAGAGGTTCAGCCTTGGGAAGCTTTCCTCCCTCCTCCTTAATCCTTTGAATTTCCTCTTCAAGCTCCTCTCTGTCCACCTCCTCGTTAACAAGGAATCTGCTGTCTCCCGGATCCACTATCCTCCTTTTCCTCAGCATTTGTTTGATGATGATCTCAAAGTGCTTATCATTTATGTCAACACCCTGAAGCTTGTAAACCATTTGCACTTCCTTCAGAAGGAATCTCTGGAGCTCATCCGCACCCTTGACCTTGAGCATTTCTTCGGGTATGGGTGTCCCGTCGGTAAGGGGTTCTCCAGCCTTCACCTCGTCTCCGTCCTTTACAAGAAGGTGCTTGCCCTTGGGCACCAGATACTCCTTCTCAAGACCCGCATCCATGTTGTAGACGATAACCCTGAAGCCCTTGCTTCCCTTCATACGGACCTGCCCGTCAATTTCAGACACCTCGTTTTCCGTAATCTGCTGACCCTTTTTAACGAACTGCCCGTGCCGTACGAGTACCCTCTCGTCCTTCTTGACCGAGTACTTCCTCGTTTCTCCCGAAACGGGATTGTAAACGATCACCTCGTCCGCGTCTTCGTAGATCTTCACATACCCGTCAATCTCGGTGATAATGGCGGGGTTCTTGGGCTTTCTTGCCTCAAAGAGCTCCTCAACCCTCGGAAGTCCTCCCACTATATCCCTGACCTTTGCCATCTCTTTGGGAATCCGTGCCAGAATATCACCGGGTTTTACTTTGAACTCCTTAACCACATAATACTTGTGCTGTACCCTTGCATCCTCCGCCTCAGAACAGGTGGGACAAACATGCCATTCAAGCTCCATCTTCTCTGTAGGTATGTTGAGAATTGAGTTGACGGGAAGGTCGTAGGTCAGCTCCTGACCCTTCTTGGTCACAATAACCACCCTCGGGGTGTGGAGCATCGCGTCCTTGGGTCTCATGAAGGATATAATGGTCGCTGTTTTACCCGTCAGTGCGTCCCTTTCCTCCCTGACGGTAATGTCAAGGATAATATCCCTCAGCTCAATGGTTCCCTCCTCCTCCGCAATTATGTATGTGTTGAAGGGATCCCATTCGGCGAGGGATGTGTTTTCGGAAACCTTTGAGCCCTCCTCAACGAGGATCTTAGCGCCGTAGGGAACGGCGTGTCTCTCTACCGTTCTTCCCTCCTCGTCAACCAGACCTATGGCACCCTCACGGGATATGTTGATGATCTCTCCCCGCCTGTTTTTGATTAGCTTGAGGTTGTAAAACCTTACCTCTCCCGAGGTTTCGGTAATAAGAAGGTTCTGAACCTTCTGAGCAGTTGCCGCTCCTCCGATGTGGAAGGTTCTCATCGTGAGCTGAGTTCCCGGCTCACCGATTGACTGGGCGGCAATTATGCCTACCGCTTCGCCCACAGATACTATCTTTCTCTGAGAGAGGTCCCACCCGTAGCACATGGCACACACACCGCGACGTGATTCACAGGTAAGAGGTGAGCGGACCTTAACCTTCTCTATTCCCGACCTCGTAATTTTCTCCGCGAGCTTCTCGTCAATAACATCATTTCTCTTAGCTATAATCTCATCGGTGTAGGGATCTTTCACATCTTCAGCAAGAACCCTTCCGAAAATTCTATCCCTGAGAGGGACCTTTTCCTCTCCGCCCTCAACTATGGGCTCAAGCTCTATACCTTTTAAGGTTCCACAGTCTTTTTCCGTTACTGTTATGTCCTGTGCCACGTCCACAAGCCTTCTGGTGAGGTATCCCGCAAAGGCTGTCTTCAGAGCTGTGTCCGCAAGCCCTTTCCTTGCACCGTAGGTGGATATGAAGTACTCAAGAACGGAAAGACCTTCACGGAAGTTAGAAATGATGGGAGTTTCTATAAACTCACCCGAGTGCTTTGCCATTAGCCCTCTCATACCTGCAAGCTGACGGATCTGGTCCCTGTTACCCCTTGCTCCCGAGTTTGCCATCATGAATATGGGATTAAAGACACCGGGGAAGACTTTGTTGTTTTCCTTTCTCTTCGTTTTCTCAATCTCGTCAAACATTGCCTTTGAAACCTGATTGGTTGCCTCGGACCAGATGTCAATAATCTTGTTGTAGCGTTCTTTGTTGGTAATTATGTTGTTG
This sequence comes from Aquificaceae bacterium, assembly GCA_026982025.1. Classification (GTDB taxonomy): domain Bacteria; phylum Aquificota; class Aquificia; order Aquificales; family Aquificaceae; genus Hydrogenivirga. The sequence continues at coordinate 3,990 of JALSHX010000067.1, forward strand.
ACATACTGATTCCATATCTCGTCGGTCACCTTCAATGCCTTTTTGATCACATCCTTTTTTACTTTCGGAACCTGAAGGTCCTCAACCCCGATGGAGATTCCCGCCATAGTCGCCCTGTTGAATCCCAGCTCCTTGACCCTGTCAAGGAACTGAACGGTTTTTTCGTTGCCCACCTGAATGTAAAGGTCCGTTATTAATTTGGATAACCTTTTCTTGTCCAGTGTGTAGTTAACAAATTCCACCCCCTCCGGTAGTATTGAGTTAAAGAGTACCCTTCCGGGTGTAGTTTCAATAACCTTGCCTTCCAGCTTGACATGGACCTTTGCGTGAATGTCAACCACTCCCAGATCAAGGGCTTTGAGAACCTCCTCCCTTGAGGAGAAGATCTTGCCCTCACCTTTTCTTCCCGGTATTGGGTCCTGAGTCATGTAAAAAGTGCCAAGAATCATGTCCTGAGAAGGCATCGTGAGGGGTTTTCCGTGAGCGGGAGATAGGATGTTCTGGGTTGAGAGCATCAGCAGGTAAGACTCAAGCTGTGCCTCAACGCCGAGGGGCACATGAACGGCCATCTGGTCTCCGTCAAAG
>JALSHX010000068.1 GCA_026982025.1 Aquificaceae bacterium
GAAAGCGTCTGGAACACAATAGGCAGGTATCAGGGGCTTATGGACCCGGATCTAACGGAAAGGGGCGAGAAGCAGGCCCTTGCTCTTGCCAGAGAGCTTGAGAAGGAAGAGTTGAAAATTCTATATTTTTCACCACTTCTCAGAACGCGAAGAACTGCAGAGATTATAGCAAATCTCCTTTCCATACCCGCCGTTGAGGATAAAAGGATAATTGAGATAGATCACGGCAAGTGGTCGGGAATGCTCGTTGAGGAAGTAAAGCAAAAGTTTCCGGGGGAGTTCAGGAGGTGGATGGAAAGGCCTCATGAGTCAGACTTTGAAGGCGGAGAAAGCCTTCAGATGGTTTTTCAAAGGGTTAAGGATTTTCTGGAGGAGGTTGGGTCCAAGCACCGGGGTGAATCGGTGGGAGTTGTTTCCCACACGGTTCCTATAAGGTGCCTGTTATGTGCCATTCTTGATGTTGACCTTTCCAGGTTCTGGTCCTTCGGATGCGATAACGCCTCATACTCTGTGGTATATTTTGAAGAGAGCAGAAGGGTTTTGCAGAGGTTAAACATAACATGCCACTTAGGGGACCTGTACGTTGAGGCTCATGAGGCACTTTAGGATAATTTTCTTATTGTCATTACTCCTCGCCCTTCCTTCAATCTCCGATCCCCTCAGGGAAAGCATGAGCCTTAAAGTCAGGGTCGTAGGCAAGATCCTGGAGGAAAAACCTGCCCTTGAACCTCCCTTGAAGCTATCTCCTGAAGGGAAAGCTGATTTTATTGATCTTTCAGGAAAACTGTTAAAACCACCGAAGTACATTGAACCTGCAGACATTCAGCCCCCAAAGAGTTCCGGAGCTTGCGGTGAGCCCAAGGACAGGGTCAAGTTCAGGGCGGGCGTCAAGTACTACCTAAACGGTGACCTTAAAAGGGCGGAGAGCAGGTTCCTTGATGTTCTCTCTATTCCCAAAGCTGTGTACATTGCTCCCGCCCAGTACATGCTGGGCCTTATTTACTCCGAAATCGGAAATCTGAAAAAAGCGATGGACTTTTTTAGAAGAGCATGTGAGGTTCCCCATCAGTTCAGAAGAGCTTCCTGCGAAGCATATTATGCGGTTTCCTTCAAAGTAAACGGAGATTTGCCATCCGATCTTGAAAACAAGTTTTGGAAGACGGTTGCCTCAATCCGAACGGGCAAGCTGGGGGAATCGGTTGACTGCTCGGATACGGTTTTCAAAGCCTACTGCAATTATGTAATGAGCTTCCTTGAAGGAAATGAGGATGAAGAGTATCCCCACAGCACCGCCCTGAGAAGGGCTGTGGTTCTGATGAATAAGGGAAATCTTAAAACGGCAAAGAGTATTTTTCTGAATTACTCAAGACCCTTAAAGCCCTACAGGGACATAGCGATTTACTACCTGGGCGTAATTGCATTTAAGGAGGGTGATAAAAAAGAAGCCTACAGAAGAGCTTCATTCCTTGAGACCCTGAATCCCCAATTAGCAGAAAACCTTCACACCGTCATATCCTCCGGAGATGTGCTCTTTTCAAGAATTGCCTACAACCTGACGGGAAACAGAGAAATTTTGAGGACGACCGCTATACACAGCTATAACGAAGGTCACTACGAGGTCGCCTACAGGGAATTCCTCGAGGCTGGAGACCATTTTAGGGCGGTATGGTCAGCTTTGAAGTGGGGCAATCTTGAGCTTGCAAAGGATGCTTTGAGAGGTTTTGAGCCCGTATCTGAGGAGGAATTCAGGTGGACCCTTGAGGTCCTGTACTGGAGCGGTGAAACGAAGGAAATTGAAGAAGTGCTGGAAAGAATAAAGAAAAAATACCCATCCCTTTACAGGGAGTACAGGGGATGGGTTTACTTCCGAAGTGAAGAGTGGGACAGAGCATTCAGGTACTTCAGCGATCCATATCATAAGGCTCTTGCTCTGTACAATGCCGGGAAGTACGGCGATGTTTTAAAAATCTTGAAGGATTCGGAAGGTTCAAAGGAGAGGGTGCTCAAGGCAAAGGCAGCTATCTCACTGGGCAGAGGGTCTCTTGCGAGGAAATTCCTCAAAGAGGAGGTTCCTGATGAACTTTATCTGAAGGGAATGAGTTACTTCATTGAGGGAAAGTACGACCAGGCAATAGAGTACTTCAGAAAAGTAAAGGGAGAAGGTGATACCGGGGTCAGGGCATTACTGAGAATAGGTGATTCATACTACAACATGAACAGGTATCAGGAGGCGCGGGAGATTTACAAACAAATCTTAAAAAACTACAAGGACTCGCCGGTCGCCTACGATGCTGTTCTTGCACTTGCTCAGATTGAGGTGCAGAATCCCAGTCAGGACTTGGGAGAGCTACTCAAAGAGTTTACCCAAAAGTTTCCCGACTCTCCCATGATTCCTGACCTTAAGTATCAGCTGGCTGTTTACAAGATAAAGAGAGGTGGAACTGAGGAGGCGAAGGATATCTTATATGAACTGATGGAAATCCCTTCTTACAGGGCGATAGCCCTGCTTAAACTTGCTGAAATTGAGGAAAATCCTGAAGAAAAGGAAAAGAAGCTCAGAGAGGTTATAGGAATAGCGTCCGGTGAGGTCAAAGATAAAGCTACAGGGATGCTGATGGGTCTTTTTGTTCAGAGAAAAGAGTACGAAAAGCTTGCGGATTTCCTGGTTAAGGGAGACTTCAATGACAGGAAAAAGGCTCTTGAGATTTACATTGATAAGAATCTGGACAAAGCCGTGATTCTCTTTGACGATCTTTACAGAGAGAGACCGGGGGACGAAGAGCTAAAGTTTTATGCCCTTAAGCTTTACAAAAAAACAAAGGGAAGGAGATACCTCAGGATAGCCTCAAGGAGTTCAAATAAAAGAGTTAAAGCGGAAGCTCTCTACAGGCTTGGAAAAATCACGGCAAAGAAAAACAGACGGAAGGCTCTTGAACACTTCGTTGAGGTGATAATGAGCGCGGAGGGGATCCAGCCGTATTACAACAACAGCATCTTTGAAGCGGTTGACATTCTGGTTAAGCTAAAGGCAAGGCGTGATGCATCATGCCTTCTTGCAAAACTTGACAGAAAATCACTCACCAAGAGGGACAGAAAAAGGGTTAAAATCTTGAAGAAGAAGTTGCCCGCATGTCAGGCGAGGAAGTGACTGGAGGGAGACATGGGACTGGAACAGATCTTTGACCTGATCAGAAAGGGCGGAGTCGTTATGTACCCTCTGATTATACTTTCCGTCATATCGTGGGTGCTTATAGTTGAAAGAGTCGTTAATCTGAGGGTTGCAGCTTTTCTTCCTTCAAATCTTAACGAAATTAAGCTTCTTCTTCAAAAGATGGATGTAGACGGTGCCCTTAAAGTTGCATCCCTTAACAGAGATGTTTTCTCAAGGGGCCTCGTCAGGGTTTTTGAAGAGTACCTTTCAGGAGTGAGAAACAGGAGCCAGCTGGGTAACATTTTTGAAAGCGAACTTTCTTCAATAGTTCCTCAGGTGGAAAAAAACCTGCTCCTTTTGTCAGCTATCGCTTCAATTGCACCGCTTCTGGGTCTTTTCGGGACGATTACTGGTCTTATCAAGGTTTTCTCCGCCTATGCCTCAGTCCAGACCGATGAGGCGATGAGATTGCTGGCGGGTGGAATAGGTGAGGCGTTAACTGCAGCCGCAACGGGTCTGATCGTTGCGATTCCAGCACTCTTTGCTTACTGGGTCTTCAGAGGGATGGGAAACGACATAATTGATAAGATTGAGAGGGAGGCAAAGGAGATTCTCTCATTCCTGGAGTGATTCATGAATCTCAGAAGAAGGTTCAGACTCGGCGGAGATGAGAGAGCATATATTGATGTGGTTCCTCTCGTTGATGTTCTCCTCGCGGTTTTCCTTTTTCTCGGTGTTCTTGCTTTTCAGGCGCCTCTTACTTTCCTTGCCATCAAGCTACCGAAGGCTGAAAGCGGTGAAAAGCAGAGGATAGTTGCCGTCAGGGTTCAGGTTACCAAGGCGGGTTCTATAAGAATGGAAGGCAAGCCCACCGACCTCAAAGGGATTGAAAGCTTCTTGAAGAAAAGGAAACCATCGTATCTGATAGTTGAGGCTGATGAGGATGCGCGCCACAAATTTGTTGTGTATGTAATGGATACTGCAAAAAAGGCGGGTGTTGAAAATGTAATAATTGCGGTGAGGGAGAAAAGATAGGGGGATGTTTTTTCTCAAAAAGGCTCTGACATACCTGATTTTACCTCCGGGAAGCATCATTCTAATTCTTCTCCTGATAGCTTACCTAACCAGAGGAAGGGAGCGCTTTGCGTCAAGGGTCTCTTTTGTAACAGCCCTTTTGCTTTACATCATATCAATAGAACCCTTTAAGGATTTTCTTATAAGACCCCTTGAAAATGATTATGAGGTTCCTCAAAACCCTCAGGGTGATGTGATCGTTGTTCTTGGAGGCGGGGCTTACGAGTCAGGTCACCTCAAAGGATCCTCACACAAGAGAACCGTTGTAGGATTCGTTCTCCACAAAAACCTCGGTGTTCCCGTAATATTGT
>JALSHX010000069.1 GCA_026982025.1 Aquificaceae bacterium
TGAGAATCAGGTCAAGTATTACGATGTCATACGCTAATACCGTGTTCACATCATAGAGTCTTCTCTCATCCTGAATCCACCTTACATCACATCCCTTAGCTTCCAGAAAATCTTTAAGGTTTTCACCGAGAACGGGATCATCCTCAATTAAGAGCAATCTCATCCTTCCCTCTCCCATTTAAAAATATAATCGTTTATGTGAAGCCCCTTATACAGCTTAGCAAACTTCACAGGGTTAAAAAAGTCCTGAGGAAGGCGCGCCTTAACACCGTTTGTGAAGAATCAAGGTGCCCTAATATTTCGGAATGTTTCGGGGAAGGGACCGCAACTTTCATGATTCTGGGAGACCGTTGCACGCGGGGTTGCACCTTCTGCAATGTCAGCAGAGGAAGTCCCCATCCCGTTGATCCCGATGAACCGTACAATCTCCTGACCGCGGTTAAGACACTGGGCTTAAAGTATGTAGTATTAACGTCCGTAACGAGGGATGACCTTCCCGATGGAGGTGCGGATCACTTCAGGCGTTGCGTGAGTGTTTTGAAGGAATGCATACCGGGAATTAAAGTTGAAGTTCTCGTTCCCGATTTCGGCGGAAGAAGGGAATGCCTTGAAATCGTCCTGTCGGCATCCCCGGATATGTTTAACCATAACGTTGAAACGGTACCGAGACTTTACCCCCGTGTAAGGAAGGGGTCAGACTACAAAAGGTCCCTTGAGATTCTCAGGTTGGTTAAGTATATTTCTCCCCAAACTCCCACAAAGTCTGCAATTATTCTCGGCTTCGGGGAGTGTATGGAGGAAGTGAAACGGGTAATGGAGGACCTTAGAGATGCGGGGGTTGAATTCTTAACGATCGGTCAATACTATCAGCCTTCCCTTCGTCATCATCCGGTGGTTAAGTTCTACTCTCATGACGAGTTTGAGGAATTAAGGGAATACGGTAAGAGCATCGGCTTTAAGTTTGTAGCGAGCGGTCCCAATGTGAGGAGTTCATACCGTGCAGGCGAGGCATTTTCAGGACATTTTGGTTAGTTTCTGCAAAGGGTAAACTTTAAAACCCTTTCCCTCAACTTTGACCTTCATATAGCTCTCAACCGCTTTTAGCATGGCATAGCCTCCCCTGACGGTCGTTGTGTACGGGATTCTGTACTGAACAGCCGCCCTTCTTATGAAGTAAGCATCACTGATCTCCCTTTTTCCAGAGGGGGTGTTAATTACAAGGTGAACTTCGTTGTTTTTCATAAGGTCAACAACGTTGGGTCTTCCTTCGGAGAGCTTGAGAACGTGCTCCACCTTTATTCCCCTTGATGAGAGAAACCTGTGTGTGCCGGTGGTTGCGAGAATTCTAAAACCAAGTTTTGAAAACCCATTTGCGAGGTCCACCACCTTTTCTTTGTCTCTGTCAGCCACGCTAATGAAGACCGTTCCCTTCTCCGGAAGGCGGTTGCCGGCGGATAACTGGGCTTTGTAAAAGGCAAGACCGAAATCCTCATCTATCCCCATAACCTCACCAGTGCTTTTCATCTCGGGACCGAGTAGGGGGTCAACCGCCGGAAACCTTGCCCATGGAAATACAACCTCTTTTATGGTAAAGAGCCTTGATCCTTTCTCAAGAAAGTCCGATGCTATGTGCGAGTTTCCGGTTTCCATGCGGGAAATTACTTCAGGGACGATGTCTCTTAGCTTTCTGCCCAGAGCCACTTTGGTTGCGATCTTTGCAAGGGGATATCCGATAGTCTTACTCACAAACGGTACGGTCCTTGAAGCCCGGGGATTAACTTCAAGGATAAAAACCTCATCCGAAAGAACCGCAAATTGAATGTTTATTAAACCTTTAACCTCAAGGGCACGCGCTATAAGTCTGGTTTGACGCTTTATCTCGCCTATAATTTCCGGCTTTAAGGAGTAAGGGGGAATAGATGCGGCACTATCACCGGAATGGACTCCCGCTTCTTCAATGTGCTCCATCACAGCACCGATAAGTACATCTTCTCCGTCTCCTACTGCGTCAACATCAAGCTCAACGCTGTCCTGAAGGTATTTATCTATCAAAACTGGCCTCTCGTGGCTAACGCTTACCGCTTCCTCAAGGTATTCCATTAGCTCATCGCTGTCGTATACGATTTTCATAGCTCTTCCCCCCAGCACATAGGAGGGCCTGACGAGTACGGGGAAACCGATACTCTCAGCTACTTTTAATGCTTCTTCCCTACTCTTTGCCGTTCCGCTCTGTGCCTGCTTTAGGCGGAGTTTGATGACCAGCTCTCTAAAAAGCTCCCTGTCCTCAGCTCTGTCTATACTATCCGGACTCGTACCGAGAATATTTACCCCCTCCTCCTTCAGGGGAATTGCAAGCTTCAGAGGAGTTTGTCCTCCGAATTGAAGGATGACTCCCATGGGTTTTTCCCGCTCAACAATTTCCAGCACGTTTTCAAGAACGATGGGTTCAAAGTAAAGCCTGTCCGCTGTGTCATAATCTGTTGAGACGGTTTCGGGATTGCAGTTAACCATAATCGCTTCGTAACCTTCCTCCTGAACCGCAAATACCGCGTGAACGCAAGCGTAATCAAATTCAATACCTTGACCGATTCGGTTGGGTCCGCTTCCGAGTATGAGGACTTTATCTTTCATTAAGAATGATATTTTAAACTATGCCCTAATTCTCCTAAGGTAATCCCTGATTCCGTCTTCCAATCTGAATTGGGGACTGTATCCGAGAGCCTCCTTCGCTTTTGATATGTCAGCCATTGTGAACTCCTGATAAAAGTCGTAGGGACAGTCAAAGTATTCCGTCTCAAGGTCGGTACCGAGTTCTTCATTGATTATTTTTATTATTTCGTTAAAAGAACGGGCTTCGCCCGTTGCTATGTTGAAGATCCCCGTAACATCTTTTTCCATGGCGAGTAAGTTTGCTCTGACAACATCCTTAATGTAAACAAAGTCCCTCCTTTGATCACCCCATTTAAATATTCTGGGTTTCTGACCGTGCATCATCTTAACCGCCAGCTGGTAAATCATGCTTGCGGACTTTCCTTTGTAGCTCTCACCCGGACCGTAAACATTAAAGTACCTTAGCCCCACGACCTTTAGATCCGGTGAGTGCTTCTGTTCGTAATACATTGCAATACGGTCCATCATCAGCTTGGAAAATCCGTAAATGTTTTCCGGTTCAAGCCCGCGGTCCTCCTGCATGGGCGGGTCGGTATTACCGTAAACTCCTGCGGAAGAGGCGTATATAACCTTTGCACCCCATTCAAGGGCTGAGTCAAGGATGTATCTCATGCTGTCCGAATTTACCCTCATCATAAGTTCCTGATCGCTAACAGTTGTATCCGTTATAGCCGCCTGATGAAAGATAACATCAAAGGAAAAGTTGTTGCGAAGGTAATTCCAGAGGTTGGGATCGGAGATGTCTCCTGTAATCACCTGACCCCGAAAACCGATCAGGTTTTTGAAGTGTCCAGACGAGAAGTTGTCAAGTATGAAGATCCTTGCATGGGGAAATTTTTCCTGAATTGCAAAAGCGATGTTGGATCCTATAAAACCCGCTCCGCCGGTGATAAGAATATGCATGGAAGTATTATAAGGCTGATATAATCCTTTTTTAATGGATATCAGGTCAACCACAATAATTGCAGTCAGAAGGAACGACGAAACCGTTGTGGGTGGAGACGGTCAGGTAACCTTCGGCTCCTCCGTAATCAAGCATTCTGCAAGAAAGATAAGGAGGCTTTACAAGGACCGGGTTATAGTTGGTTTTGCCGGTTCCGCGGCGGACGGGCTGGCTCTGATGGAGAGACTTGAGTCAAAACTTGAGGAATTTAGAGGAAATTTGATGAGGTCTGCAGTTGAGCTGGCAAAAGAGTGGAGGACCGACAAATACCTGAGAAGACTGGAGGCTTTAATCCTTGCCGTTGACAAAGACCACATGCTCCTGATCTCGGGAAACGGCGACATTATAGAACCGGAAGAACCCGTTCTTGCGATAGGTTCAGGCGGTGATTTTGCAAGGGCTGCGGCAACAGCATTATTAAGAAAAACGGAGCTTTCCGCTGAGGAAATCGTGAAAAGCTCCCTTGAAATAGCCTCAGAAATATGCATTTACACCAATTCAAACCTAATCATTGAGCGTCTTTAGGAGGGTTGTAGAGAATTCCGAGAGTTGCTCCCCATATTAAGTGAAGGAACAGAAGAGAAAGCTGATGCCCTGAGCCGAGACTGATGTACGCCTTCATGAATTCAGAGCCTGCCTTTGCAAAAATCCACGCCACAATCAGGACAAGAAAATTCCACACTAACCCGAAAAGAAGACCTTTTACGGCTCCTTTCCCGGGAATTTTGCTGTATATATCGGGCCAGACGAATATAAGGGAGAGGATAACAGAATCAGCCATGTGCCCTGCCACCATGCCTACCCCCTCCCAGCCGGGAGGAAAGATACCCGTATTTAATGTTATTTTCTGGAAAATTCTGTATGTGCCGAATAATCCAAAGCTCCCCTCAAGGACCAGATCCGCCATTAACATTA
>JALSHX010000070.1 GCA_026982025.1 Aquificaceae bacterium
TTTCCACACAGGAGGCTGAAGAGATCCTTAAAATGCTCAATTTCCTCATTGAAAAGGCTCAGAGCAAACGGCAGGAAATAGCCGGAAAGCTGGTTAACTTCTCAAGGTTCAGGGAATATCTCCGATAAGAATGACATCAACCTCCGCTCCCTCAGGAAGCTCGTTAACGCCTTCCATGACGATCATGTAGGCGTTTGATTCCACAACTGATGAGAGCATGTGGGACTGGAGCTTTGGATGAGGCTCGCACAGAAACTCACCCCCCTCGTACCTCACCGTTGCTCTGGCAAACTCCCTCCTGTATGAGTCCTTCCTTTTAAATGGTTTAACAAGGCGGGCTCTGAGTTTTGTTCTGAAGATGTTTTTAAGGCCGAGCATACCCCTGATGGAGGGAAGTATAAAGAGGTCAAAGGCAATGGCGCAGGAAACGGGGTTGCCGGGAAGCCCGAAAAACAGCTTGTGCTCTCCGTAAGTTCCGAAAAGAACCGGCTTCGCCGGTTTTATTCTGAGTCTGTGAAACTTTACATCAACTCCCACTTCCCTAACGAGAAACTGAATGTAGTCTTTTTCTCCCATTGATACTCCGCCTGTGGTAATAAAAATGTCGTAGTCCTTGCAGGTTCTGAGCAGTTCAAGAAGTTCTTGAGGATCGTCTGGGGCTATGCCCAGCTGGACCGGATCTGCTCCCGCAGATTGCACGAGGGAGTAAATCATGTGGTGATTTGAGCTTCTGATCTGGGAGGGTCTTGTCTGACTTTCCCCGACTTCAAGGAGTTCATCTCCCGTTGACAGGACCGCAACCTTAGGCTTGCGGTGGACCAGCACGGTTGTTCTGTTTAAAAAGGCAAGCATTCCTACCTCGTAGCCCCTTATTAGGTGCCCTTTCTTGAGTACCGTCTCTCCCTCTTTAAGGTCCTCTCCTCTTCTGCGAATGTTTGCACCCTGCTTGAGGGACTTTTTGACAAGAAGGGTATCATCCTTAACCTCGGTAAACTCAACGGGCACCACTGTGTCCGCTCCTTCCGGGATCGGAGCACCGGTAAATATCTTGACAGCTTTTCCGCGCGTAACCTCGGGCGGAGTTTCACCTCCAGCGGAAGCTTCTCCGATTATCCTGAGAACCGCAGGATGTTCCTCCGATGCTCCCTCTATGTCTTTATAGATCACGGCGAAGCCGTCCATTGCGGAATTATCAAAAAGGGGCTTGTCCGTGTCGGAGGCGACATCTTCAGCGAGAACTCTACCCAGTGCATCCTTTATAAAAACCCTCTCGGGCGGGAGAGGTTTTATTTCTTTAAGAAGATACGAAAGTGCTTCCTCAAGGGGCATCAGATCCATCGGTTTCCTCCTTTATTTTCATGTATGCGGATTTTAGAAGGTTCAGGGCTGACTCCCTGTCCTTCACCCTCCCCTCCATCTGGGCAATAATGAGCTCTTCCTTTAATTTTCCGATGATAGGACCCTGAGGAACATTGAGAAGGTCCATTATCTCCCTGCCTGTGAGTATGGGCTTTTCCCTCTTTTCCTCAAGCATTTTTTCTCTAAAGTCCGAAAGCTCTCTAATGGTTTCAAGCAGGCTCTTTATTTCCTCCTCCGAATCCCCGCTCGCCCGGGCATCCGCAATGGAGAGGAGAAAAAGGTGGGGAGCTATATCACCGCACTCCTTCCAGAATCTTGCCCTTCCTCTATCCTTTAATTGACCCTTTTCCCTTGAATCCCTGAGGTAGAAGGGTCTGAGGTGATACCTTACAAGTTTTGCGACAAAGCGGGTCGCTTCCTTTCCCCACCGAAGGTCTCTGCCGATTCTCTCAGTTATTTCCTCTCCTATCTTATCGTGATTGTAGAAGGTAACCTTTCCATTCTTGATTTCAAATGTTTGGGGCTTTCCGATGTCGTGAAGAAAAGCGGACCACTTGAGGAGCTCGATGTCTGTAAACTCACCCAGAACCCTCCTTTTTCCCACATCCTTTGCGAGCTTTTCTGGAATCAGGCGGTGCCTTTCTTGAATCACATCCTCAATTTCTTCAAGAGTTTTAACGGTATGGAGATCAAGGGGATAAATGTGCCTCTCTCCCTGATCCCTGACCTCTTTGAGCCTATCCGATTCGGGGATGATTTTTCCGAAAATGCCCGTTTCTATCAGTTTTTGAATTACCTTTGCGGAACGGCGGGACTTAAATATCCGGAATAGCTCATAGTTGAGCCTTTCCGGGGCAGAATTTTTTAATAGCTTTGCATTTTCCCTTGCAAATTCCTCAAAGGAGGGATCAAGGGCGAGGTCCTTTTCTACCATAAGACGGAAACCCCTCAGAATTCTGACGGGATCTTTTTTAATGTTTTCAAGGGAAACCGGTCTGAGCAGTCCCTTTTCAAGATCTGCGATGCCACCGGTGGGGTCGTAGAGTATGGTTTGCTTTGCACCTATGCTCAGAACATCGTCAAGGCTTACAGCAATTGCGTTGGCGGTAAAGTCTCTGTCCCTAAGGTCCTCCTCAAGGTCGGACTCAACATCTTTTCCCTTTAACCTTGAAAAGTCAAACCTGTATCTGTACTCACCAAGGTGAAGAATTACCGTTGCGATGAGAGGTCTTTTTATGAACAACCCTTTTTTCTCAAAAATGAAAAAGCTACCTCCTATTCTTTCGGCGAACTTTTCTGCTACCCGAACGGGATCAGAGGTAACGAGAAAGTCAACGTCTATGTTTTTTCCTACGGGAACTCCCAGAATCCTGTCCCTTATCCATCCACCCACTATGAAGCAAAGGTCATCCCTGTCAAGGACCTTTGCCAGCTCGTCAAAGTATGATAAATAAAAGTTAAGTCCGTGAAGAGTGTGTTTGCCCTGAGAGGTGAAGATGACTTCTTCCATGCTCATTTATTTTAATTTGCTCCAGATAGTGCTGATTGTGCTGATCCTCGCCACAGCAAAGGGAGGTGTGCTTATTCTTTCAACCGAATCCAACGAAGGTGCCTTTGCAGTTAAAGACCTTGAAGGCGGTTTTTGCTTTGTCGGCAGGAGAAGTACCGGAAGGCATGGATATGACGCTCTTCTCGGAGTTTGTCAGGGTGGTGGTTGCAAGGCTTTTGAGGTGGGAACCCGACAGGACGACTTTAGCTACTCCCTTGAAACCGCCGGTAAGCACTGCCTTGCCCTTCTTACCCTTTCTTACGAGAATTCAGCCCATCTTGCTCTCCTTTCATTTAATAACAGGGGCGTAGAAAAGGTAATTTCCTTCGGAGGAGCTGAAAGGGACATGGGATGGTACATAAAGAGGGTGAGGGACGGCTATCTGGTTATAGGGGGTGTGGAGGGCAGAGACTGGGACATTCTGGCGGTTAAGTTTGACGATAACTTACTCCCTCTGTGGGCAAGAAGGTTCGGTACCGCTCATGATGAATACGGATACTCGGTAGCGGAGTTGAAGGGGTTGTATTACATTGTAGGACGCACTTCATTCAGGGGCAACTGGGACGGCTTTATTCTTGTCGTTGACGGAAACGGAAATGTTGTATCCTCGTGGGTTGTTGGGTCGGATGCAAAGGATTACCTGAGGTATGTTGGTCTTTATGAAGGGAGGATAATAGCCGTGGGAAGGTCGGAGGTGGGCGGAACGAGCGACCTTCTTATAGTTGATCCCTTTAATAACAGGTACCGCCTCATTGATGGAGGAGATTTTGATTACGGAAGGTTTTTTGTTGAAGGAGACGGTGTCATCATAGTGGGGGGAGATACAGGCGGGAGGGGGTCCTTGAACGGCTTTTTCCTGACTCTAACCGGGGACCTGAAGCCTCTCCTCGGCATTGAGCTGGGGGGTAATGATGTGGAATCAATCAGGTTTATGAGCGAAGGGGGTTACTTTGCGGGATACACCTATTCTTTTTCCTTTGATAACGACATTCTTATTGGCAGGATAGATACGCACTGTTCTGGCTTTATGAAGGCAATTGATTTTCGTCAAAAAGGCGGAAGGATTGACTTTTTCAGATTTCCAGTGCTTGTTCTGGATTACCCCGTGAAAATCTATGATGAGGAGCTGAAGATAAATTCTTTATCGCTGGAAATTTTTAGTGCCTGCAGGCGTCAGGAGTAAATGAGAGACTTTACCCTTAACGCCAGGTCTTTAATCTCCTTTCTTATCTCCCCTCCCCTGAAGGGATCTTTCAGGAATAAGTAGGGATACTCGTCCTCATTTTCTTCAAAGTCTTCCCACTCTACGGACCTGAGGAGGTTTTCTCCTTCAGGATGGATTCGTGAGGGTGCTTCCCTTTGAGAGAGCTCGCACCATAAAAGTGTCCAGGCTCTCGTAAGAGAGATAGGATTGTAACCTCCACCCCCCAGATATACGCCTTCTCCAAAGCGGTCCCTTACTATACGGAAGGCTTCAATGAATCCTGCATTTGAGAGTTTCCATTTTGAGAGAGGGTCTTCCATAAGAGGGTCGGTGCCCAGCTGAAGGATATATATGTCCGGCACGAAGACATCTCCCAGACAGGAAATGACTTTTTCAAGGATGT
>JALSHX010000071.1 GCA_026982025.1 Aquificaceae bacterium
TGAGTTCAATGTTAGACTGGGAGACCCTGAAGCCCAGCCCATAATGCTCAAGATAAAGGGTGACTTCCTCTCCGACCTGCTGAACTTTTACGAGGGCGGGACCGCTGACATTAAGGAGTGGGAGGGTTCATCCGTATGCGTAGTGATAGCTTCGGAAGGGTATCCGGAAAGTCCCAAAAAGGGTTCCGTTATCAGGGGACTGGATGCTTTCAGGGAGAGAGAGGATGTGGTGATATTTCACGCGGGCACCGAAAGAAAAGAGGGAAAAGTGGTCGTAAGCGGAGGAAGGGTGCTGAGTATCTGCTCGCGGGGCAAAGACCTCTCCGAAGCAAGGGAGAAGGTTTACTCAGCTGTATCGCAGATTCACTTTGAAGGAATGCATTACAGGAAGGATATAGGCTGGAGAGCCCTTCAGCGTTCCTGACTCAGAATCCTCTTTTCGTAAATGTTAAAGAGTGAAAAGAGGGTGGTAAAGATTATGGGTCCAAGAAACAGCCCTATGAAACCGAACTGAAGAAGGCCTCCGATTGTGGCAAAGAAAAGGACCACGTAGGGAATCTGGATTCCCTGTTTAATTATTAGAGGTCTGACGAGGTTGTCCATGGTTGATATTAAAAGAGCACCCCAGATTACCAGAAAGATTCCCTTCCACAGACTTAATGCGAACAGGCTGTAAAGGGCAAGGGGGAACCATATAAGAGATGCACCGAAGGGAGGTATAAAGGCGGCAAAAAAGGTAAGCACGCTCCAGAGGAGAGCAAACTTAATTCCCACCGCGGAGTAGCCTATAAAGGCGAGGATGCTCTGGATAAGCGCGGTTCCTACCGCTCCGTAGACAACGGCGAGGGCGGTTTTGTATATAGTACTGAGAATGTTAACCACATCCTCCCTGTCCATGGGTATAAGCCTCTCTATTCTTGAGAGAATTGCTTTTCCGTCTCTTAGAATAAAGAAGAAGGTTATGAGAAAAACGAAGATGTAAAAAATGTTTTTACCCGCTGCAAAGAAGAACTTTCCTACTTTATCCCCGAGAAACTTAAGTACTTTGTTTAGCGTTTCAGCCACTATCTTCCTGAACTCTTCACGCTGGGTGAACTCAAAAACCGGCTGTAGCCGGTCCATGTAGCCCTTTATGAAGGGAGCTTCACGAATCTGATTGAGGAGGTCCCTGTAGCTGTGATCCTGAAAGTAGAGGATGAGCTTTTGAGTAACATCAATGAGCTGTTGAACGACCATGATGCTTATAATGCTCATCGGGATTATGATGAACAGGAAGACAATTGCCGTGACGAGAAGGGCACTAAGGGTGGGGCTTTTTAGCTTCCCTTCAAAGAATGAGTGAAGTGGATAGATAACCATACCCATTACCACAGACCATAGAATAGGGATAATGAAGGGCATCAGCGTTGAGAAAGCGGAGAAGAGAAAAAAGAGTATCAGACCGAGAAAAAAGTAGGAATATATCTTCTCCCTCTCCATCCCTAATACTATACTAAAGGTAACCTTCGGGTAACCCGGGGGTCTTATAATGGAAACTATGAAGAGATTGATAATTTCGGGCGTCCTTGCCGGAGCCCTTTCCTTTGCATTGGAGCCGGACCACGAAAGAGAAATTAACCGTCTGATTGAAGAAGTCAAGAACGCCCCTCCCGAAGAAAAGTACAAGGTTATGAACGAACTAAAGATGCGTTTGAGGGAAATTAGGGGCGAGGAAAGGGAAGAGATGATAAAGGAGGTTTACGAGAGGCTAAAAGGAAGGGAGTACGAGCACCACGGTGAGAGGGAGTTCGGGAAGGAAGAACACGGTGTGGGGGAGGAAAAGGAAGAACACATGGGTGATGATGTTTATGAGAAGGTTGAAAATAAAAAGGAGGAGTCCGAGGGTAAAGGTCATGAACACAGGCACGATGAGGATGATGACGACATGATGAAACCGATGGATAGGTTTTAAATAAAAAAGCTAAAATAAATTACTAAACAAATGAATAAAAGAATATTCATCGGGATTCTAATACTTTCAACGGTTTCTACGGCAAAATTTGTGGATTCGGACCTTGACGGGGTATCCGACGACCGCGACAAGTGTCCTGGAACCCCCTTTCTCGTCCTCGTTGATAAATACGGGTGCCCCATAGAAAAGTACAGGGGAAAATTCTACCTGAGGCTGGGAAGTGCATACTCAAGGGACAGGTTTGAGGAGAGGGCTTCTCTGTTGGTATCCTTCGGCTACTCCTACCGGAGGTTTTACGGCTCCATCACCGGGAGGTATTACGCTTACTCAAAAAATCTCGGTTCCGGGCTGGGAGACACATCTCTGTACGGTAGCTACAGGTTTACATGGAACGGTCTTTACCTAATACCGGGTCTGAGGTTCAGAATCCCCACCGGAGACGCCCGATTTACTGACGGATATGTTGATACCACCTTTTCTACCATAGTCAACTACATCAAGGGAAATCTTGACCTCTTTTTGTACGGTTCCTACACGATCAGGAGCAATCCTAACCTTGAAAACACTTATACCCTGAGCGGAGGACCCGGCTACTACTCGGGACCCCTTTACGCCAACCTTACTTTTGACGCAGTTAAGTCATCCTTCGGCAATTACTTTAATACTTACATTTCCACCTTTCTCCTCCTTGACCTCAGCAAAAACCTTTACTCAACCTTTAGCTACAGCTACGGACTCACGGATCGTGCTGTTGACCACTCCGCTGTTTTAAGAATCGGTCTGAGATTTTAAATTAATTACTGATGGCTAAGGTCCTTCTCGTTGAGGACGACAGGCTTCTTGCCCGTAGTTTGAAAAAGTACCTTGAAATGAACGGAATTGAAGTAACGCTTGCTCACAGTTTTGAGGAGGCTGTGGATCTTCTTGAAAGGAGGGGATACGACCTTTATATTCTTGATGTCAACCTCGGGGACGGCGACGGGATTGACCTCCTTGAAGACCTCAGACACTTCAGGGACGACACCCCGACCATATTTATAAGTGCTTTGACCGACATTGAAACCATAACCCGAGGATTCAATGCGGGGGCTGAGGATTACCTTAAAAAACCCTTTGATCCCGAGGAGCTCCTTGTGAGGATAAGGGCGAGGTTAAGGCGACAGGAAGAGGCCATTCAGTTTGGGAACTTAAAGTATAAGGACGGCAGGTTTTTCAGGGGGGATGAAGAGATTGAACTGGGCGAGGTCCAGAGAAACATCCTACTCAAACTACTGAGAAACAGGGGAAAGGTGGTAACCAAAGAAGAGCTTTACGATTACATGAACAATCCTTCTCCTATTGCACTCAGAGTTATGATAACCAAGCTCAAGAAAAAGACGGGTCTCAACATTAAATCCGTTCGGGGTCTGGGGTACACCGTTGATATATGAAAGGGAATCACTAATTAAAAGTTTTCTGCTCTTTTTCTTAACTATGGAGGTGCTTCTGAGTGCGGTTGTTTACCTGATGTACAGGTCGGACCTCCTTGAGCTAAAAAACTCCATTTTTCTTGAGCTGAAAAACTACAGCTACACCCTTGAGGGTGAAAGGTTTGTTCTGGATGTTGTACCCCTTAAGGAGAACGATTCCTTTTACGAACTCATGGAGGATGAGAAGGGCCTCTACATCCTCGTTCAGGTCCCGGGAGTTAAGGCTGATGCCCTGAGAATTACATACCCGGCGGAACGCTACGAGAAGGATGTTGCCTCAATAGGGAAAAGGTCCCTCCTTTTATTTGGGATTTTTAGCCTTTTTTCAATGATTCTCTCCGCCCTTTTTTCCTTCTATGCTCTCGGACCCCTTAGAAGGGCTTTGAGGCTGATTGAGGAGGTTACAAGGGACATCATTCACGACCTCAACACCCCGATAATGACCCTCCTCGTGAATCTGAAGATTCTCTCCTCAAAGTATTCCGACGAAGAAATTACAAGAGCTATCCTGTCCGTAAAACAGCTTCAATCCCTGAAGGAGAACCTTAGACCTCTGATGCAGGAAAGAACAAGAGCTTTGAAGGAAATTGATGTAGGTGAGATTATAGAAGATGAGCTGAGTGATCTGGCAAAAATTTATGAAGGAGTCCCCGTTGAGAAGGAGCTTAAGGTCCTCAAAGGGAAGTGGGACGAGGAGGCGGTTAGAAGGATCTTCTCCAACATCCTTGAAAACGCCTTCAGGCACCGAAGGGGAAGTGGACCGGTCAGGGTGCGGATTGAGGATAGAAAGGTGGTGGTTGAAAACCCATCTCAGCAGGTTAAAAATCCCGGGAAGGTTTTTGAGAGGTTTTACAGAGAATCGGACAGGGGGACGGGACTGGGTCTTTCAATTGTTAAAAAATTTTGCACCGAGATGGGCTGGAGGGTGAGCGCCCGTTATGAGGAGGGAATTTTTCGGGTGGAAGTTGAAGTAAAAGAGGGGGAAGGGTAACGCTGAGGTAACTCCGCCTCCCTATTATTAAAAACACAAAAGAAGGAGGTAGGAAAAATGAAGAAAAAGATAATACTCGGGATGGCGGTTT
>JALSHX010000072.1 GCA_026982025.1 Aquificaceae bacterium
AAGTCAACGAAATTCTGGAAGAATTCTTCTCACAGCACGGGATTATCCTCGTTGATTTTAAGCTTGAGTTTGGAAAGCTCCCGGACGGTAGCCTCGCTATAATTGACGAGATAACCCCCGACAGCAAGAGGCTCTGGGACTCGGAAACCGGTGAAAAGCTGGATAAGGACAGATTCAGGTACGATCTCGGGGACCTGCTTGAAGGATACCGCAGGGTTCTGGGAAAGATTGAGAAGTCTTGACAGGTTTACGGCGGAAACTAAATTGACATAGGATAATGTCCTCAGACATAGAGGATCTCAAAAGAGAATTAGATATAGTTGATGTTATATCGGACTACATACACCTTGAAAGGGCGGGGACGAACTTTAAAGCAAACTGCCCCTTTCATTCGGACAAAACTCCATCCTTTTATGTTTCCCCCTCAAAGCAAATATTTAAGTGCTTCGGATGCGGAGCGGGCGGGGATGCCATAAAGTTCGTATCACTTTATGAAAACCTCTCCTACCTTGAGTCCGCCCGCCATCTTGCCAGAAAGTACGGGATCAAGGTAAGGATAAGGGGGGACGAAGGTGTTGATTCCGCGGTCCTTTCGGCACTTGAAGAGGTGGCGGACTTCTACCATCAAAAGCTCAAAGATAACCGCGAAGCTGTTGATTATCTGAAATCAAGAAACATTGACAGCTCAATCATAAAAAGGTTCAGGATAGGCTACTCCCCATCAAGCGGTGAGCTCGTGAAGTTCCTAAAAGACAGGGGTATCCTTGAAGCTTACGAAAAGACGGGAAACATTAAAAGGATTGATGAAAGTAAGTTCAGGGATCTCTTTCAGAGGCGGATAGTTATTCCCATAAGGGACCAGAGGGGAAGGGTGGTAGGTTTCGGGGGAAGAATCCTCGGAGGGGATGGTCCCAAATACATTAACTCACCTGAAAGCCCGCTTTTTAAGAAGAGGAGCCTTCTTTTTGGCTTTTACGAAGGGCTCGCCTATATCAGGGACAGCTCGGAGGTCTTAATTGCGGAAGGATACTTTGATGTAATATCCCTTCATCAGGCTGGATTCAGAAATGCGGTTGCTCCGCTGGGAACCGCATTCGGCAGGGATCACGCCAAGGTCCTCTCCCGAATCGTAAAAAAGGCTTACCTTCTTTTTGATCAGGACCCAGCGGGTAGAAAAGCAATGAGATCCGCCCTCACCCACCTTCTGAAGGAAGGAATATCTCCCTTCCCCGTAAATCTCCCCGAAGGAATGGATCCCCACGACTTTTTGAAGGCGGAGGGAAAGGATGCCCTCAAAGAGAAAATTTCTGCTTCCAAAGAGGTTATAGATCAACATCTGGAAAGGATAGAAGGCGGGGAGAACACGGAGGAGCTAATCAAGGAGATTACATTCTTGGCAGGCAATCTTAAAGACAAAATAAAAGCATTTTCAATCTTGAACAGGGTAAGCAGGTTGACAGGAATCCCCCATACCGTACTTATTCAAAGTGCGGAAAACATCCCGGACGAAGATAGGGATGAGAACGGCGAGCCCCTGACCTTTACGGAAAAGGTCTTTTTAAAAGGCCTCCTTCAGCTAAAGCCCGTGATCAATCTGGATGAGTTAAACCTATCTCCGAGAGCAAGGGAAATAGCCAAGAACATACTTGATGACGACCCTTTTGATGTTCCGCAGGAGGTACTAACCCTAAAGCTTGAAAATCCGGCGAAGGATTTCAGCAGTGCTCTTGAACACTTGAAGATCACCATTGAAGTAGAGGATGAGGGCAGGGATTTGAGGGATTTAATAAGAATGAGAATTAGAACACACAAGGGCGGATGGTTCCGAAACCCGAGGAGGGGCTTTACGATTGGTGTTGAAAAATGATTTTTCTCACATAAGTTTAATAAATTTGTGAGGAGGTCAGGAGCAGATGCTTGACAGGGAGAGCCTTAAAACTCTCGTTGAGGCAGGGAAGGAGAAGGGATATGTCACCTACGACGAGGTTAACGAGGTACTTGACGAGGACTTCGTTACATCAGACAGCTTTGAGGACCTTATTGAAACCCTCGCCCACTTTAACATTCAGGTGGTTGAAAGCGAGGAGGACTACGAAGGAAAGGAGAACATTGACGAGCTCGTAGTTTCAACAGATTCCTTCACAGTTATGGGCAGGGACGGGGATCCGGTGAAGCTTTACCTCAAGGAAATGGGAAAGATCCCTCTTCTTACGCGCCAACAGGAGATACACTACGCCAAGCAGATAGAGATAGGAAGGAAGATTATGAGGAGGGGACTTCTCAGGAGCTCCTTCCTCGTTGAGAAGCTCCTTCAGGACTGGGGGAAGCTCTGCAACGGAAAGCTCAAGATCGGAGACATAATGGACCTCATTGATGAGGATCCCAACAGTGACTGCTACGAGGAGAACTGCGAAAAGCACGAAAGGTTCTTCATGGAAAAGGGCCTTGAGCTTGCAAGGGCTTACAAAGATCTCCTTGCATCCCGCGAAGCGTATATAAGAGAAGGAACTCCCGAGCGTAAAAGAGAGTACCTTGAGAAGCACGCCCAGATGAACCGCATCGTTCACCAAATGAAGATCAAATACTCCAAGTTTGAGAGAATCGCCGACGAGATCCTCAAGCTATACCAGAAGTACATCCGCAAAAAGAGGGACTTTGAATCAAGAAAGAGAAAACTCCAGTCAATACACCCGGACATTAACGAGCTAATCAACGATTACCTCTCAAGGAAGGAGCTTCAGGAGAAGATAACCAAGGCGGGATACAACTTTGACAGATTCAACTCCCTCGTAAATGAGTATGTTTCCCTCAAGAGGGACCTTGAGAAGCTACGCAACGAGATAGGAATTATCCCGGAAGAAATAAAGAGGGTAATGGGAATCATTGAACAGGGAAGGAGGAAGGTGGTCAAAGCAAAGCAGGTAATGATCCAGTCAAACCTCAGGCTCGTCGTCTCCATAGCCAAGAAGTATGTCAACAGGGGACTCCACTTCCTTGACCTCATTCAGGAAGGAAACATCGGTCTCATGAAGGCAGTGGACAAGTACGACTACCGTAAGGGATACAAGTTCTCCACCTACGCTACATGGTGGATAAGGCA
Source organism: Aquificaceae bacterium (assembly GCA_026982025.1). Lineage (GTDB taxonomy): Bacteria > Aquificota > Aquificia > Aquificales > Aquificaceae > Hydrogenivirga. The sequence goes on from JALSHX010000072.1 coordinate 3,101, forward strand.
GGCAATCACCCGTGCTATTGCCGATCAGGCAAGGACCATAAGGATACCCGTTCACATGATAGAAACCATCAACAGGATAATCAAAGCTTCAAAGAAGCTCTTTCAGGAGCTGGGAATGGAGCCCACGCCGGAAGAGATAGCCAAGTATCTCGGTATGTCCCCCGACAAGGTCAGAAAGGTGCTCAGGTCCGCTCAGGAGCCCATCTCCCTTGAGACCCCTATCGGAGATGATGAGGATACATTCCTCAAGGACTTTATTGAAGACAAGTCAATACCGAATCCCGAGGAGTATGTCTCCAAAAAGCTCCTCAGGGAACAGCTTGAGAAGGTGCTGGAAACCCTCTCGGACAAAGAGAGGGAAATCCTCAGGTACCGCTACGGGCTCGTTGACGGGACCGAGTACACCCTTGAACAGGTGGGCAAGATGTTCAATGTAACGAGGGAGAGGATAAGGCAGATAGAGTCCAAGGCAATAAGGAAGCTGAGGCACCCCTCAAGGGCAAAGTATCTTAAAGACTTTGAAATCTAACCACGGGGCTTCGCCCCGTCCTTTCAATCCTTAAAAAGTTCGTAAACGGCAGAAAAGTCAAGGGATCCCAGTCCCCTCTTCCTCGCAAGCCCGTAGGTTTCCTTAACCGCGGAGGTTGTAAAGGAGAAAAGACCGAGCTCCCTCAGGAGGTCCTGAGCGTAGTGAAGGTCCTTGTAAATGAGGTCAACGGAAAAGTGGGGGGAGAAGTCCTCCTCAAGGAGCTTTTTCCTCTTAACATCAAGTATGTAAGACCTGCCCGCCCCCGTGTTTAGTATCTCAATGATCTGCTCCTTGGGTATGCCCGCCTTTCTGGCTATTGCAACAGCCTCCGCAAGGAGGTCCATTATCCCCCCAAGGACGATGTTGTTGATTAGCTTTACCTTTGTAGCCTTTCCCGCCTCCCCCACGTAAAAAATGTTTTTGCAGAACTTCTCAAAGAGGATCTTGTTCTCCTCAAACTTATTTTTATCACCCCCCACCACTATTGTAAGCTCACCCTTCTCTGCGGGCACAACGCTCCCCAGAACCGGGGCGTCAAGGTAGAAGGCTCCCCGTTTTTTCAGCTCCTCATAGGCTAAGGGGGAGTAGTTGAAGTGGTTGGTAGTCATGTCTATGATGGTTTTTCCTTTTATGTCTCCGGAAGTAAGTCCATCTTTTCCGAATATCACCTGTTCAGACGCCTGAGAGTCAAAGACTATCACGAAAACCCTCTCAACCTCACTTATGAGCTGGGCAGGACTCGGGGCAACCTGTGCTCCTGTCTCTCTTGCAAAATCCTTAGCCTTTTCAAGGGTTCTGTTCCAAAGAACAAGCTCAACGCCCTGCCGGATGAGTCTG
>JALSHX010000073.1 GCA_026982025.1 Aquificaceae bacterium
GGTTCTCTGGTTTATGATTACGGTGTCGGTGTGAACCGCTGAAGGAGGTTTAAATGGAAGGATGGGGAATGCATGGCTGGGGAATGGGCTTAATATGGGTCCTTGTGGTCCTGTTTCTTATCCTCGTCGTTCTTGCCTTTGCCAAGTACCTTGTAAAGGGATGAAGGGAGCGGGAACCCCGGAGAGGGGTACCCCGGGAAAATAATTAGAATGAAAAGTCAACCGCTACGGAGGTCAGATCAGTTTCTCCGAGACCTTTGTTGAAGTTGGTCCGGGTGTACTCTGCGGCGAGCCTGACATTGGGTCTGAACATGTAGGATGTGTGCACGGTAAAGTCACTCCTTTTGAGATTCTGTTCGTCTTCATCCGTCAGCGGTATGTCATCTCTGTACTCGTACTGTCCCAGAACGAGGGATAGGGCAATTTTGTTCTTCCAGTAAAGGGTTCCGGAAATGTTATATCCTCCGTGTCTTACCCTTACATCTCCTGAGGTCCCCTTTATATCATCAGTCCCGTTGACATAGAGGGCAAGCAGTTCAAGGATGAAACCGCCTTTTAAATACTTCTGAATCCCGAGGTCCAGTCCGAACCTTTGAGATACATTTTTCTCAAAGGTGTTTGCTCCTACTGTCAGGGGGGTTCCGTCGGGCTTCTGAATCTCATCGGTTCCCGAGTACACAAAGCCACCTATGTTTATATCCGCAAATCCGGTCGGGGGAGTGATTGCCACCCTACCGTAAAGGTCAAGGGGGTCTTCTCCCTTTTTGTTGATGATCTCCTCCTCAATTCCGAGGGATTCGTTTTCAAGCCTTGAGGATCCCGTGTAGGCACCAACATTTGCGTATAGCAGATTTGCAAAATAGGCATAGGCGGAAACTCCCCTGTTGTTGAAGTCATAAACATCCTGAAGACCGGTGTTGGTAATAGCTCCGTGGGGCACAGCCTTTTGTCTTGTTAACCTCCTTCCGTGGTAGTCAAGGGAAATAAACGGGTCTGTACCGGTGGGGGATGTCCAGCCACCCATCACTCCTATCAGAGTATTGCCAAAATTCTTGACAAAAGCGATCCGTGCGTATTCAATGTCCCACTTGCCTTCCTCCGCTTCATAAAGGGGTTCAAGAACCGCGCCTACATTCTCGCTGATCTTTCCGGCCAGCACAACCATAAATTCATCGGGGAAGATGACTTCATTTTCCTTTCCCTTTGCTTTTGAGTAGGGATAGGCTACAACCCTTGCGGAAACCGGATTTACCTTCAGAATTGTGTTTTCGTCTCCGACTTTGATGCTTCCGATAGCTGTTCCCTCGGTGTATCCCCGCATCTTGAACATCATTCCGTACCTGTTGAGTCTGGGAGGAATCGTATGACATGTACTGCAGGTGAATCCCGTTTGCCTCGCAAAGCTCGGTAGAGCCTTTGCATCGGATTTCCTGATTATTTCTTTGGGGAGTTCGGGACAGATGGATCTGTAATACTGATTCACAGCGAGCGGTGCCAGCAGAGCCCCTGCTAAAATTGGTAGAAGAGTTGCCCGCTTCATCTTACCACCTCCTGGATAATGATTTGGATCATGTTCATACTTTTATTCTCGTTCGCTCCTGATATTTTTCAATGTTTAAATTTTTTGTTAATTTATCATAGCTTTAACGTGAAATAAACTACTTGTCTTAACATGTAAACGAGTTTTATTATTTTCTCATGAAGCCAATGATACTGCATAGCTTAGGAGGGTTGAGCCATGAGACATGAGGGAGGAAACAAAGTTTACACCTGCCCTATGCATCCAAATATTAAGGAAAAAGCACCGGGAAAATGCCCGGAATGCGGAATGGACCTCGTTTTAATTGAAACAAAAAGTGCTAATAAACATACTCAGGAACATTCATGCGGATCACACATGGATAAAACAAAAAAAGTTGATAAAAAACATCCGGAACATTCGTGCGGTTCACACATGGTTCAAGAAGAACATGACAGAGATCATCTAAAGGACCAAAAATCTCACCACCACCACATGCACATGGACGATATAAAGAAGAAAGCAATAGTTTCATCCGTCCTCACGGTGCCCGTTCTTTTATATTCAAAGAGTCTTCAGGATTTTCTTGGATTCTCAATGCCGGCGTTTCCGGGTAGCCAATGGATAACACCCGTACTCTCAACGGTAGTTTTTATTTACGGCGGACTCTTTTTCCTAAGGGGGATGGCGGATGAGCTGAGGATACGAAAGCCGGGTATGATGACCCTGATAGGAATTGCCATATCCGTTGCATTCCTATACAGCATTTCCACCATCTTCTTCGGGGGGAAAGAGTTTTTCTGGGAGCTTACAACCCTGATAGTTGTTATGCTCTGGGGGCACTGGATTGAGATGAAGTCTGTCCTCGGAGCTTCAAGGGCTCTTGAGGAGCTCGTGAAACTCATGCCCACGACCGCAAACCTTCTCAGGGACGGGGAAGTTATTGAAGTCCATGTGTCCCGGCTCAAAGAAGGAGATGTGGTTCTGGTAAAGCCGGGTGAGAAGGTCCCGGCTGACGGGATAATCCTTGAAGGCTCAAGCCATTTAAATGAGGCGATGCTCACAGGTGAGTCAAAGCCCATTCCTAAGAAGGAAGGAGATGATGTCATAGGCGGAGCCATCAACATGGAGGGGTCCCTTAAGGTGCGGGTTCAGAAGACGGGAGAGCAGACCTATCTCAATCAGGTTTTAAAGCTCGTCAAGGAGGCTCAGGAGTCCAAGACCCGCCTACAGGATATGGCGGACAGGGTTGCCTTTTACCTGACGGTGGTTGCAATTACGGTGGGCGGTTCCTCCTTTGCCGTCTGGCTCCTTCTGGGTCAGGACATCCAGTTCGCGGTAGAGAGGGCGGTAACCGTAATGGTCATAGCATGCCCCCATGCTCTGGGGCTCGCCATCCCGCTTGTGATCGCCTTCTCAACTTCCTACTCCGCAAAGAACGGCATCCTTGTGAGGAACCGCCTCGCCCTTGAAACCATCAGAAAGGTTGATGCGGTTATGTTTGACAAGACGGGGACCCTGACGGAGGGAAAGTTCGGAGTATCGGACATAGTGACTGATAGCATCGGTGAGGACGAGCTTCTCAAGATCACCGCGAGCCTTGAGAGGAATTCAGAACACGTCATTGCCCGTGCAATTTATGAATCAGCGGTTGAAAAAGGTCTTGATGTTCCACAGGCGAAAGATTTTAAAGCGGTTCCCGGGAAAGGTGTTGTGGGAAAAGTGGATGGAAAGAATGTGGCGGTGGGGACGGCTCTTCTTATGGATGACCTGGGAGTGAGCAAAAACGGAGAGATTCTCCGCAGGATAAAGGAGCTTGAGTCTCAGGGGAAAACGGTTGTTCTGGTTGCGGTTGACGGAAAGCTTGCGGGTGCGGTTGCCCTCTCTGACAGGATCAGGGAAGAGTCAAGGGAGGCTGTTGCAAAGCTCAAGGAAATGGGTAAAAAGGTGGTTATGATTACGGGGGACTCGGAGGAGGTGGCAAAGTATGTGGCAAAAGAGCTCGGTGTTGACGAGGTCTTTGCGAGGGTTTTGCCCCATCAGAAGGCTGAGAAAGTGGGGGAGCTTCAGAGAAGGGGACTAAAGGTCGCCATGGTCGGAGACGGTGTAAACGATGCTCCTGCCCTCGTTAAGGCTGATGTGGGAGTTGCCATTGGTTCAGGAACGGATGTTGCCATTGAGAGTGCGGACATCATTCTCGTTAAGAACGACCCGAGGGACGTGGTCAAGATAATGACCCTTTCGGAGATCACGGTCAGGAAGATGGTCCAGAACCTCTTATGGGCAACGGGCTACAACGTTTTTACAATTCCCCTCGCCGCGGGAGTTCTTGCACCGTGGGGGCTGATCCTCAAACCCGCTATCGGAGCTGTCTTCATGAGTGCGAGTACGGTAATAGTCTCAATAAACGCCATGCTCATGAGGAGGACACTGAATGGTTAAACTCACCGAGTTTTTTGTCAGGAACAGGATTGCCCTGATATTCGTTGCGATCTTTCTACTTCTTTACGGATACTACTCTCTAAAAAAGACTCCCATTGACGCCATTCCCGACCTCTCGGATGTCCAGGTAATCATCTACTCCAAGTGGATCGGGCAGGTCCCTCAGGTCATTGAGGACCAGCTCACCTACCCCCTCGTCACCAACATGATGGGTGTTCCCAAGGTCAAAACCGTCAGGGGGTATTCAGTGCCCAACTACTCGCTCGTTTTCATCATCTTTGAGGACGGAACGGACCTCTACTGGGCAAGGTCAAGGGTCCTTGAGAAGCTCGCCACCATACGCGGGCAGCTCCCGAGGGAGGCTGACATCCAGCTCGGTCCCGACGCAACGGGTGTGGGATGGGTCTATCAGTACGCCCTTGTTTCCAAAACGAGAACCCTTGATGAGCTGTGGGCTCTCCAGAACTTTTACATAAAGTACACCCTCCTTTCTGTTCCCGATGT
>JALSHX010000074.1 GCA_026982025.1 Aquificaceae bacterium
CCAGAGCCGCATGCTGTCGGGGGTTATCTCGTCAATTATAGCGAGGCTACCGTCCGGGAGCTTTCCAAACTCAAGCTTAAAATCAACGAGGATAATCCCGTGCTGTGAGAAGAATTCTTCCAGAATTTCGTTGACTTTGAGGGCGGACTCCTTCATTGAAGGCAGTAGCTCGGGCGGTGCCAGCCCCAGCAATTCTACATGAGATTCACAGACCATCGGATCGTGGAGTTCGTCATTCTTGTAAAAGAGTTCAACCACAGGTTTTTCAAACCTCATTCCTTCTTTTAACCCCAGCCTTTTTACTATGCTACCGCTGGCTATGTTTCTTACGACCACTTCCACCGAAAACCTTTCTGCCTTCCACACCAGCATTTCGCTTTGAGAGAGCTTTTCAATGAAGTGGTTTTTAATCCCTTTTTTGTGCAGAAGTTCAAAGATAATTGATGATATTGAGCAGTTGAGAGAACCCTTCCCGATGAGGTAAGCCTTCTTTTCACCGTCAAAGGCTGTTGCCGTATCTTTGAAAAAGAGTATGACTTTTTCCGGGTCATCACTCTGGTAAACTATCTTTGCCTTACCTTCATAGAGCTTTTTTACTCTTTTCATCACTGTTTATTATACTTACTAATGTGATAAGAACTGTTCTCTACGAACTCCTTGAGAACGACCGTTCCAGAACTTTCATCATCTATCAGAGCTTCTCCTTCAGCATGCTGATGCTCTCCATCATCTTTGTTATCTACGACGAGCTTGTGGGATTTCACGCTGACATTCATCCTCTCATAAGGGAATTTGAGATTCTTGTATCCGTAATTATAGCCTTTGAGTACACGGGGAGGTTCATACTTGCGGAGAGAAAGCTTGAGTATGTGCTAAATCCCCTTTCTATAGTTGACCTCATCGCTATAATTCCTTTCTTTCAACCCTTCAGGATACTTCGTTTCATCGTAATTCTTGCGAGATTTTTAAGAATTGCTTACAGATACAAGCACTTTGCAAAGGGAATTACTTATGTTTTCAGGAGCATATCCTTTGAGTTTTACTTCCTCTTTTCCTTCTTTGTTTTCTTTTTCATGGCATCGCTTGTCATAATGTATTCCCTTGAGGCGGGTGCGGGAAACCCCAAGATTAGGGACTTTTTTGATGTTCTGTACCTCGTCATTATTACAATGACCACCGTCGGATACGGGGACATCACTCCCATAACGGGTGCGGGTAGATTTCTCTCAATGGTTCTGGGAGCGGGGGGACTTTTTCTATTCTCCATGACCATTGCAACCATCAGTGCGGGCTTTTTTAACTATGTGCAGATGCTCAGAATGGGTATGATAAGCTTTAAGGACATGAAGGACCACATAGTCATCTGCGGTTGGAATGAGACCGCTCAGGTGATAATAGACAGTATTAAGGGGCTCGGGAGGGACATAGTGGTCATAAGCGAGAGAGAGGTGCCGAGGTCCGAGGATTACCACTACAAGGCGGGTGATTACGGGAGAGAGTATGTTCTTCTTGATGCGGGCGTTGACAAGGCTTATATGGTTATAGTTCTTGCGGAGAAGGTGCCGGGATTTTCCGAAGATTCCATTGACTCAAAGACCATTCTGACGGGAATGCAGGTAAGGGACCTCAACAGGAAAGCCGTCTTGATTCTGGAGATTCTTCTGAGGGAGAACGCAAAGCTTATCAAGAGGAGAAGAGTCGCTGACTACATGATAATAGGCGGCGAGATGGTAGGACTCATGATAGCGAGGTTCGTGAGGGATAAGTTTTACGGGGAATTTATAAATCACCTCCTTGAGCACACCTCTATTGAAGCCCTTGAATGGGACAGGGACCTTTCCGTTGCGGAGGCTGAGAACGAGATAGAGAAGAAAGGCTACCGGATAGTAGGTGTTATAAAGGACAGGAGAACCGTTTACTTTCCCAGAAGCACATACAGAATTAAAAAAGGTGACAGGCTCCTGGTGATAAAAGAACACATAAAGGAGGAGGAATGATGAGAAAAACTTTTATAGCCCTCTCGCTTATTTCGGGATTCGGTTTTGCCTTCGGGCAGTACTTTGAAGGTGATGTAAGAAGGGAATTCGGCGTTAAGATCGGGCTCGTTAAGATTAAGTACGACAGTATTGACGGCTCCGAAAGGGACAGAAATCTTCAGGAATTCCTTTCCGCTTACGGCCACATGGGGGCGATAACTTCCGCCGGCTTTTCCGCGGGGGTGGGGATGGAAGTCTCCTCGGGAAATTATGTTGATAGAACGCGTAGCCTTCTCATATCCAGCCTTGAGCTCAACCCTCAGGTGGATCTGCCTCTCGGGAGTGTTTTGAGGTTTTACACGGGATTCGGAGGTTCTGTGAATGTGGTAAAAGAGAGGGCGGGGAGTTCCATAGTGAAGGATACCAACTTTGGGCTTCAGTTCTTCCTCGGCGTTAAGTTCAGCCCCTTCCCCACCTTCGGTTTCCTTGGTGAGTATAAAGGAAAGATATTCATGACCGGCAGGTACGACGGCAATGTCGCTCATCACCTCAATGTGGGCTTCTTCTTTAATGTATTTTGATTCACAGGCCGAACCTGACGGGTTTCCCTCCGCCGGGGACCTCCTTTGGAGGGGGTTTGTGGCGTAGTAAGTTTAGGGCAAAGTTGAGGTTATCGTAAAGCCTGATTGAATAGTTGTCCCAGAAAACGCATGTTCCCGCAAGGCAGAAGTATCCACCAGACGGGGGAGCGATCTGCTCCGCAATGAGGAGGGTATAGTTATCCTCACTGGAGACTGCCGTATCTTCTGCTCTGACCACTATCTTGGTGTCGGGGAATATGGGTTTGATTGAGGCAGTGCAGGGCAAGAGGACTTTCCTGACATTGACTTCATTCCCGGTATCCTTGTTGTAGCGCCTTATCTTGCCCGAAACCAGCAGGTAGGGATCTCCCTCGTGGTTGCTTTCCGAGTCCATGACCTCGTCGCCGTTGAGCTCCATTCCGAATCTCCTTGCAAGGGTGTTGCAGGTTTCCGCTATACGGTCCTCATTCTTGTAGTATCCGAGCAGAATGACTTTCTTTCCTTCTTCCCAGACCCACCTTTCCACCTCTTCACCTTCCGCATCGGTGAAGGGAATTTCCGGATAGTTGAAAACGATGGTGTCGTATTTTTTGAGGTCTTCCCACCTGCTGACCTCATCAATCTCAATTCCCCTTGATCTTGCTTCCTTGCTGAGAATGGAAAAGTAGTAGTGGTCGGTTATGGTGAACTCCTGATGGGTTATGCTCCATCCCACGCGGGTCATTTCCATGGTGAGAACATTATATTTTTTGTATATGAAATATGCATTACTCCTGATCAGTTTCTTTATTGTCTCCTGCGCCCAGAAGGTTCTCGTTCCTTTGTCAAACGGTGTTGAGGCTGATCCACGGAAGTTAAAGGCTCTTTACAGGGATGAGAGGATCAGGATTGAAGTAAGGACGGGAGCATGGAAGGGCTACCCATCGGATCTGGAAGGATATCTTCTTCCCATATACCTTGAAGTTCAGAACCTTTCTCGGAGTGAAATTGATATCAGGCTTTCTGACATCCGCGTAATTGACGATCGGGGGCGTCAGTTTAATGCTCTCACTCCCAAAGACGCAAGTGAGCTGGCAAGGGGATCACCTTCGGTTGGATTCAGTATCGGTGTTGGGATCGGAACTCCCCACTGGGGACTGGGGTGGTGGGGACCTCCTTACTACTACGAGGATGTAAGCGACATAGTAAAAAGAGCCTTCATTGAGGGGTCCGTCCTTCCCGGGAGAAAGGTCTCTGGATTTGTTTACTTTCAGGACCTTCCAAAGGACTCAAAGAGGATTGAGCTGAGGATCAGTTATTCTGTAGAGGGAGTGGTTTATGATGTTATCTTCCCCTTTGAGGTGAAGCATGGAAAGGACGGTTCTTATAACGGGAATAAGGAGAATAGGCAGGGAAGTGGCTCTTGACCTTCTTAAAAATGGGTGGAATGTAGCTGTTGTTTATAAAAATTCGCAAAAAGCTGTGGAGGATTTGGGGAGGTTTGCAAAGGAGCTGGGAAGAAGACTCCTGCCCGTGGAGGGCGACCTTTCTAATCCTTCCACCTACGCAAGAGTGGTGGACACAGCCTACGGGGAGCTGGGTAGGCTTGATGCCTTCATTCACCTTGCATCACCCTACGAAAAGATGGCTCCCGAAGAAGTTAGACCTGAGGACTTTGATAAAAACATGCGAGTCATAGCTCAGTCCTTTTTCTTCCTCAGCGTTGTCTCAAGAAGGTACATGCTCCTGAATGAAGGTGAGGTTAAGGGCAGAATAATCGCCTTCGGCGATTGGGCGGTTGAGAATACTCCTTATAGGGGTTATCCCCAGTACTTCATCGCAAAGGGTGCCCTCCACACCGCAGTGAGGGTCCTC
>JALSHX010000075.1 GCA_026982025.1 Aquificaceae bacterium
CTTGCTAACCTCGTAGTTTGTTATGGTTTCTTTTTTCTCGGTGAGCGAACCCTGTGCTGTGGGACCTCCCTCCGCAGGAGGTATGTTGGCGGTCGTTCCCGCCACTCCTCCGGGTGCACCTCCGATGGACCTCTCCTTCTTCTTCTGCTCGCTGACCACCGCGGTGAGGTCAGGGTCGTAGAGGACCTCCTTTTTCTGAACCCTCGTGAAGTCAAGCTCCGCCGAGACCCTTACCTTAACATTGCCGTATCCGAGGGCTGATTCAAGAGCTGACTGGACCTTTTTCTCAATGCTTCTTTCAAGCTCTTCGCGTATCTTGAGCTGTTTTGAGGAAATCTCCTCTTCCGGAGAATCGTCAACCATTGCGGTCAGGTTCCTTCCTCTATCGTCAATGACCACTACCCTCTCGGGCTTCAGATTCTCAACGCTGGCGGACACCAGGTTCCTTATAGCCTTGACCTGCGAGGGGGAAATGTCTGCACCGGGTCTCAGTTTTATGAAGACCGAAGCGCTCGTATCAGCCCTGTCCCTGATGAAGATTGACTTTTCGGGAAGGGAGATGTGGACTCTTGCGTCCTGTATGTTCTTCATCCTGAGAATGGTTCTGACCAGCTCTCCCTCAATCGCCCTTTTGAAGTTTACCCTCTGCTGGAACTCGGAGAGTCCTATGGTGGATTTATCAAAGATCTCGTAACCAATAATACCTTTGTTGGGGATTCCCTTGGCGGCGAGCTTGAGGCGGACATCCCTTGCCTTCCCTTCTGCAACGAGGACCGTCCTTCCGTCCCGTCCCACCTTGTAGGATATACCTTCCCTGTCAAGTTCTGTGAGCACAGCGTTCATGTCTTCGGGGTTAAGTCCAGCGTAAAGTACAACGTAGCCGGGTCGCATTGAGTAAATGAGGAGGGTCACGATAAGAGAGAAGATTACTGCAGGGACGAATAGAATAAGCATCCTCTGGGTGAGGGGAAGAGCTGAAAACCTGTCCTGAAAGTTTCTAAAGCTCTCTCGGAAGTCTGCCATCTATACCTGCATCCTCATCAATTCCTGAAATCCCTCAAGGAGCCTGTTTCTGATTTCAATGAGGAGGTTAAGAGCTACTCCCGCCTTTTCAAATTCAACCACCATTCTGTGAAGGGGTATGTCCTCTCCTGAGAGTACCGCCTCCCTGATCTCTTTGGACTGCTTCTGCTGGCTGTTAACCCACTTGATGAACTCTTCAAGAATTCCTGCAAAGTCGGAACCCTTAACCTTTCCCTCCTTTTCCTCAACAAAAGCTCTGAAGCCCTGAAGGCTTAAACCGTTTATCTCCATAACTCTATCGTCCTCTGAGCCATCTCTCTCGTCAGGTTAAAGGCGTTGAGGTTTGCTTCGTAAGACCTGATTGCCGAAATCATGTCCGCCATTTCCTTTGCAACATCAATGTTTGGGAGGGTGACGAATCCGTTTGCATCAGCACGGGGGTGTGAAGGGTCAAAGATCATCCTGAAAGGAGCCTGCGATTCCCTTACCTCCTTCACCATAACTGGTATCTCTCCTCTCCTGACCCTTTCTGGGTCATAAATTGCTTGAAAAACCACTTCAAGCCTTCTGTAAGGCTCTCCCGTTTCCTTAAAGGACTCGTAGTTTGCAAGATTGGAGGCAACGGTGTTCATCCTTATCCTCTGGGCATACATTCCCGAGGCGCTAATCTCAAAGGCTCTGAAGAGGTCATTCATCACCTTCCTCCTCTGATGACCCTGTTCATCTTCTCAATAGTTCCGGAAATCATCTTCATGTAAATCTCGTAAGCTATCCTGTTCTGGGAAAGCTTTGCCATTTCCCTCTCTATGCTCACGTTGTTTCTATCGTTTCCTTCAAGCCTTCCTTTTACTTCAATTACTCTGAATTTCTGTTCCGGCTGTGGTGTTATGTGTTTTTCGCTGGTTACCTTCATCCTGATGTTTTTTACCTCTTTTTTGAACTCAACATCCCTTGTTTTATACCCGGGCGTATCGGCATTTGCAATATTGCTAAGGATTACTTTGTGTCTTTTCCATGTGTAATCCAGATTGGGCTGGACCTTCCTTATGCCTTTAAAAATATCCAACCTTCAACCCTCCCAGAGGGCTAAAATAACCCTGCTCCATATATTATCTTTCCCTTTTGCAAGATTTACAACCCATTTAATTGTATCTTGAGACTTGAGCTTCTCTCCTGCAAGAGCCGTTCTGAAGACTGCCCACCAGTAGAGGTCACCACCCTTTTCTCCGCTTTCAATAACTTTTTTGTAATATTCAATTGAGCATCTCATGTCTCCCTCTTCAAAGCACAGGTCTCCCATCTTTGCAAAAACCGGAAGAAGGTACGGCTTGAACCTCTTACTGTTAAAATCGGTCATGAGGATAACATCTTCCAGCCCGTCCCTGTCCTCCCGCAAGTAGTAAAGTAGCAATCTCGCCTCAAGTCGGTCATCTCCCTTTAAGCCCTGATAGGATCGCTCAAGCTGGTTTACAGCAAGTATTGGTCTGTTCATGATGATGAAAAGCTTTGCCCTTAAGAAGCGTGCAAGGTGCTCATTTTTGAGTAGCGGGATAACCTCCACCGCTGAGGGGTCTCCGGTGAAGGTTAATGCCCTTGAAAGTAGCTCAATTCCTCTGTCGGTTCCAAAGAGCTTCATAAAGTTGTTTCTGTTTACCGAATAAATCCTTTTGATGTACCGGGAGTCCTCGTCGTTTAAATAGTTAAGTTTCAGCAGGGATTCCCTGAGCTTTTTAATATATGTGTCAAAGGTGAACAAATCGTTTTCGTGAATGAACTCCTTTAGGTTGAGCTTTTTAGTCCTAAGGAATTTTTCCTCTTCGGGATTGAGCTTTCTTTCCTTGAGGGACAGGTAGTATATTCCCAGAGCGGGAAGTTCACCGTAAACATTTTCAACGTTTAACCATCCGATCTGAAGGAGCTTTTTCCTATAGTCTCCGAGCTCTTTGCTGTAAACCTTTATAAAGTCTTCATAGTACCAGAAGGATGAAAAGAGGATCTGGGGAAGCTTTCTGTAAAAGAGCCGGTCGTTTTCAAAGAGCTTTTTTGCTTTGAGGAATGCTTCACGGTAGTTTTTTGTTTCAAGGTTAATCATGGCGAGGTAAAAGAGCCCTCTTTCCTTGTACACGCCGAAGGCGTCGTTTTTGACCGCAAGTTCAAGGTAGAGAAGCGCCCTTCTCCAGTCTCCCGTTTTGTTGTAGGAAACGCCGAGCCTGAAGAGGACATGGGGGTCCTCTCTAAGGTATGGATTCAGTCCTATTGCTTTTCCGAGGTACTCAAGGGTGGCTTTATAGCGACCTATGTTGAAGTTGTAAAAAGCAATGGTCATGTAGTAAATGTCAAGGTAGTCCTTCGGAATACCCTCCCTTGCCATCCTCCTGACATAATTGAAGTTTTCCACCGTTCCATCAAGGGCTGATGCCAGCCCGAGTTTTATGAGGTACTCCTTCTTCTCGGTCTCGCCGTAGAGGTTGGCATAGATGTTTTTTGCGTTTTCGTACCACTGGAGCAGCAGATAGGAGTCAGCCACGAACTCCCTCTGGGTGTTGACGAACCTCGGTACCTTGTAGTGGTAAACGTACTGATTGAGGTATCCTATGGAGGCAAGGATTCCCTGCCTGCTTCTGTATGCGTAGGAGTAAAGGGCGTAGCTCTTGCCAAGGTACAGGTAAGATAGCTCACCGTAGTAGGAGTAAGGGTCTCCTGTGTAAGCTCTTGTGAAGTAAATAAGTGCTTCAAGGTAGTTTAGCTTTTTAAGGTTTTCAATCCCGTCTTTAAAGTACTTCTCTATGAGCGCCTTTTCTTCGGTTGTCTGTGCTTTAAAGGAGTAAGTTGAGACCAGAAGAATTAAAACTGTTATGATCAGCTTTCGGATTAACCCGCTCATTTCTATCTATAATATCTCTATCCCTCAGGTCCCTGCGGTAGGTCCTTGAGCTTCTCGGAATCAGATCCGAACCGTTTACCCTAAGCGTCTCAAGGCTCACGCCGATAGCCTGAAGATTTCTCTGGAGCTTACCTGTATCAAGAAAGGTTATGTAGTTTTCAAGGGCATTCTTTGCTCTAACCTCTACAGAGATCTGTCTTTCGTGGAACCTGAAGTTTAGGTGAGCGTCTTCAACTTTTATATTGAGTGTACGGACCTCGCCTCTGGGCGAGGTGTCGGGAATTTCTCTCCTTATGGGTCCCTGCACTTCCCTTACCTGAAGCTCCTCCTCGTGCAGTTGATGGGTGAAGGTTTGATAGTGATTGACCTGCTGATTGTCGGTCCTGACTTCCTTGGGTTGTTTTGGTGAATGTTCAGCGATGGGTCTGGGTGCCTGCTGTTCCATTACACTACCCTTTGCCGCCAATATCTGGGGATTT
>JALSHX010000076.1 GCA_026982025.1 Aquificaceae bacterium
CCGAGGGAATTGATCCTCTCGGGGAGCAGAGGAGGTGCGTTGTAGCCGAGCCTGTCCTTGCCGTGACATGAGGCGCAGTTTTTCATGTACAGATCCCTGCCAGTGACCTCCCCCCAGAGCAGTGCCGCTGTAAAAAGAAAAAAAAGGAAAGGGAAGGGGGCGAGGGAGCGCTGTGGGATGAGAGAAGCCATGGCGCTTACCTCAGTAAATGTCCTTTGTGGTCGTGTAAACATTGAAGATACCCGTCGGAGTTCTGACCCAGTCTCCCGTTATAACCTTCTTGATCTTCATGGTCCTGTCGTCAAAGACAACGATGGCGGAGGGCTTATCCTTTCTTCCCCAGACGGAGACCCAAACCTCCTTTCCGTACTTGTCAAACTCGGGGTGGACCACCCTTCCGTCTATGTTTCTGTATCCCTTCTTCTTCAGCTCATCAACCACATTTATGGTTTTGATTACCTTCAGGCTTGACTTATCAATCACATAGAGCTGTTTCTGGAGCTTTGGATCGGAGCTGAGAGGTCTGTCAGCCCAGATGTGAGGGGATTTTGGATGTGTCTTTATAAAGAGGTTTCCGCCCCCCGCTCCGGGAAGTTCCACATTGGCAACCATCTTCCACGCGTAGCGTGAGTGGTACTTGGGATCTGTTCCTATGCAGGCTATGTTGTTGGATCCGAGGTGTCCCGTGCACCATACCGGTCCGTATCTGGGATGGGTAAAGTTGGCACCCCTGCCGGGGTGAGGCTTTACCCCCGTCTCAATCTCCGCGACAAATCGCTTTTCTTTTGTATCAACCACTATGATCTTGTTCCTCATGTTTGCCGCCACGAGGAAATAGCGTTTTGACATGTCCCATCCGCCGTCGTGAAGGAATCTCTCCGCATCAATGTGGTGAATCCTGAGGTTTGAAATGTCCTCGTAATTCACGAGCAGGACCTTACCCACCTCCTTGTTGGTCACAACCCACTCCGGGTCGTAGTGGGAAGCCACTATTGAAGCGACCCTTGACTCCCTGACGAACTCGTTGGTGTCCCAGGTATAGTCGCTCGTGCTGACTATCTTTAAGGGTTCAAGGCTTTTGCCGTCAAGGATAACGAAGCTGGGAGGCCAGTAGCATCCCACTATCACCAGCCTGTCCATAAAGTCACCCTTTTCTCCTTTGTATTTACTGGTGTCTATGGAACGTGCATCGTAGCAGACCTTGACCTCCGCAACCTTGTCGGGTTTCTTAAGCCACAGGTCAATTAGTGTTGCTTTGCCGTCCCTTCCGATGGTCAGGAAGTACCTACCGGACCCAGAAGCTCTGAATATGTGAACCGCAAAACCTGTGTTGATAATGGTGACAAGCTTTTTGGTATCACCGTCAATTATGGCAACCTTTCCCACATCCCTGAGGATCACTCCCATAAAGTTTTTCCAGTTGAGCCTGTGCTGGGGTTTCTTGGGTCTTGCCTGAGGGGGAATGTAAACCTTCCACCACTTTTTCATTTCCGCCAGCGACATAATCGGAGGCTCGGGCGGTTTGAGCATCAGGAATTTTGCGAGGAGTTTGATTTCGTCCTTTGAGAGTATTCCCTGTCTTCCCCAGTCGGGCATACCCCCCGGAGTGCCGTTGGTAATCACCGTTTCAATGTATTTGGTCCCCCTCTGGCGCATAATTTTGGGAGTAAGAGGCGGTCCGGTTGCTCCTTTTCTGAGCATTCCGTGACACCCCGCACACCTGTCAAAGAAGATCTTCGTTGCCCTCTTCATCTCCTGAGAAGAAAGCTTTGGAGGTTGCTGGGCGAAAGAAAGAAACGAAAACCAAAGAAAGCCTGTGATCAGGGCTAAAAGCCCTTTCAGCCTACCCATGACAGTTACCTCCTTCAAAGGAATTAACGATGATTAAATCATTAATTAATTCACATAAAAGTGACATCACCGCAGGCTCCCTCCTATAAGCCTTCTTAAGTTCACCAAAAGATCCCTCAGGAAAAGGAAGTAAGCAAAACCGAGGATCGGAATCAGACCCCCTGTTATCATTGCAATGAAAGACCAGTCAACGGTGTAGGTGCCCGTAATGGGGTCGTACCTGAAGCACCTGAGAAGGAGGCTTTTAACAGGATTGAGCTGTGCCTCTCCCCTCCGTGCAAGATCTATAATCCCTTCAAGCTTCCCCGTGTCGTACCTCACTCCCAGCATGTAGCCCGAAACCTTCAGGTCTTTTGATAGAACCGCAAGCACATTGGGATGGGCAAACATGTCCGTATCGGGGTCGTAGTCAAACTTAAAGTCAAGGGCTTGAGCAAGCTTCTTCAGTCCCGCTTCGCCGGGAAGGGCGAGGAACCATGAGGAGGGAATGGACCTCCGCTTCCTGAAAGCGGACAGGTCGGCGGGATTGTCCCTCAGATCAAAATCTATCAGTAAAACCACCGCGGAGCGGTCCTTTAGTGAATTAAGGGAATCCTTAATTCCCTTGACTATCATGGGACAGGCGGATGTGCACCGTGTGTAAATAAAAGAGACCAGCAGAGGTCCTGAGGCAATATCCGAAAGCTTCACCTTACTGCCGTCATCAAGGGTAAGGGAGATGTCGGGAACCCTCTTCCCGATGACTATTTCAGCCTCGGGAATTCTCACCTCAAGGGCAAAGGCAAAGCTAAAAAGGAGGAAGAGGGCAAGGAGGGGAGCCATGGATCACCTCACCTCCCACATCACCGACAGCCATCCGTAGTTGAGAATCACGAAAATCACAAAAGCGATGAGGAACAGAAGAACGAGGGTAAAGGTGCCGGGTGCAGCAAATCCTTTTGTACCGTGCTCAGCCTCAACCGGCTCCGCGATCGGTATCTGAAGGTCCTGAGGACCCCTGAAGGGCTTTCCGAAGAACACCGATACGACCACCTGAAGGATCCAGATTAGAGCGCCAAGTACCGTGAGAATTCCGCCTATTCCGAAGAGAGCCCAGAAGAAGTCGGTGGCGGGGTTGAAGGTGAAGGTGAAGGGTCCTCCCGAAAAGGTAACATCCCAGTGCCTTCTGGGTATTCCGAAAGCTCCCAGAATGTACATGGAAACCGCAAGAATTGAAACACCTATTCCGAATATCCACGGAACGAACTTGGAAATCCCGTAAAAGGCTATCTTTTTCCTGAAGAGTAGGGGAATCAGATAGTAGGTTACGCTCATGAAGGCGAGGGTCGTGCCTCCAACAACCGCTCCCTTAAAGTGTCCTGGGACGGAGAGGGTATTGTGGGCAATTATGTTGGTTTGCTCCATACCGTTGACCACTCCGGTAATACCCCCTATAAAGCCGAAGATGATCATGGAGAGCATCAGACCGGAGAAAGCAGGATTTCCCCACGGTGCACGCTTGAGCCATTCAAAGAGACCGTTTGTAAATCCCCTTTTCCGCTGGGCTACCTCTATTGCCGAGGGGACCGCAAAGGCGTGGATCATTGAGGCAAAGACCGCAAGGTACATAACATAGCTCGTATTCCATACCTTCCACACTGGACTTACCACGGGATCAACGAGGAGGTGGTGTGCGGAGGCAACGTTAATGGCAACTATGTAAAGGACGAAGGCAAATCTGCTGACCTTCTCGTTAATTGATTGACCGCCGACCGTTAAAAATGCGAGGAGGTACCACACAGCCACATGGGCTGAGACATTGATCTGCTGAGAAGGGTGTCCCAGTCCCCACCAGACCAGCTTGTAAACCGCAGGGTCTATATCCTTTATAATTCCGAGGGACCAGAGAAAGGTTGGAATGTAAATTATCGCTCCCGAAACGATGGTTATAACCGCTATTATCCCCGCTGCCATAAGACCGTATAGAAACAGAGGCAGGGACCTGCCGGGGTTTTCCCTTCGCCATATCATCAGGTTGGCAAAGAAAACGCTGACTATCACGAGGGCTCCCACCGCGAAGAGGATCATCCCAAGGTAAAAGAGGGGATGAGCTTTTAAGGGAGCGTAGGAGGTCATCAAGACATCAGCATTTCCCGTTAGGATCATGTAGTTGACCATTAAAAATCCGAGGACTGCAAGTCCTGTGCCGATCCACCCCCAGGTGGGGGACGACATTCTGACATTCAAGAAGGCGGTAGAGGCAAAAGTCAGTGCCGCAAGCTCAAAAAAGATAATCCAGAAAACGAGGGCGTCAAGACCGTGGAGCGTCAGGACCCTGTAATACCAGTCAACAGGGAGAAGGTGGAATATCTGCCACCTTGTTAGAACGAGCATCAGTGCAGCGATGACCGCTATGAGAAAGGAAACAACCGCCATAACCGCATTAACCTTGGCTATGAGCTCAGCCCTTACATCCACCTTGAAACCCGTAACATCACAGGTTCTGAAATAAT
>JALSHX010000077.1 GCA_026982025.1 Aquificaceae bacterium
GCCTGTTTATTATCTCAATGTTGTGTTCTGGAAGTTTGCCAAAACCGATGCCGGGGTCCACTATTAGGTTGTCCCCGTCCTTTAAACCAATGTCCTTTAAACGGGATATCTGTCGGGAAAGCCATTCCTTGATCTCCTCAATAACATCATCATAGACCGGCGGGTCGGTCTTCCAGGTGGCGGGTGTTCCCTTCACATGATTTATAACATAGGGACAGCCCCTCTCTGCAATCAATCGGTGCATCTCACCGTCCCATGTTCCACCGCTGACATCATTGATCATGTCCGCCCCCTCCTCAAGACACGCACGGGCAACATCCGATTTGTAGGTGTCCACGGAAATCCAGATGTCCGGAAGCTCCTTCCTGATTAGCTTGAGAACGGGAAGAACTCTCCTAAGCTCCTCCTCCGAACTTATCCTTTCCGAACCGGGTCTTGTTGATTCCCCCCCTATGTCTATAATGTCAGCTCCCTCCTCAACCATCTCCACAGCCCTTTTGAGGGAGCTTTCAGGTTCAGTGTACAGCCCTCCGTCGGAAAAAGAATCGGGCGTAACATTTAAAATGCCCATCAGGGCGGTTTTGAGTCCGAGAGGAAGAACTTTTCTGTTGTACCTTATCTGAAAACTTTGCCTTCTAAATTTTATAAGGTTCTCAAGGATTTCCCTTGCAAGAGCTTTCGTCTCTGGATAGTCCGTGAGGTCGGAACAGAATTTCCTTATGCTGGATTCGCTACCGCAAAGGGCAAAGCGGTCTTCCCGGGAGAAAACGGACAGGCAGTTCTTCCTTGCTGACAAAAATAACGGCTGAGGATCTCCCCCAAAACGAATGTATATGCAGTGAAAAACGCCCTCAAAGGACCTCTCCTCAGCTTCTTTAACGAATATTCCAATCCTGTCCTTTAAAAACCTGTAGAATGTCTCCCTTGATGTGAAGGTCTTGATTAGCATTTTTAATATTTTAAGGTCTTGAGGCTAAGTTCCCCCCTTCACAGATTCATTAGATAGAAAAAGGGAGTGTAGGAGTTTAATAATTTAAGCTCCTTAATCTCTCCCCCTATCAATCTCTGAATGATCGTTTTTTCCTCGGGAACATAAAACTCCCTTGCCTCAGGCACGCCCGCGAGCTCCTTTGCCTTTGAAACCGCATCCTCAATTCCACCGATTTCATCTACCAGCCCGAGGCTCTTTGCACTCTGACCCGTTATGACCCTTCCGTCCGCCACCTCCCTGAGCCTGTCTTCGGAGATCTTGTCACCCCTGTACTTCAGTATAGAAGAGAGAAACTGCTCGTAAACTTCCGTTATCGTGTCCTTAAGATACTTCTTCTCCTCCGGTGTAAGCTCCCTGAAGGGATTGAGGGTGTCTTTAAACTTTCCCGTTTTAATTGAGGTTGCGGAAACACCTATTTTCTTGAGAAGCTCCCTGTAGGCAACGTGCTGAACGATTACCCCAATGCTTCCCGTTATGGTCCCCTCGTTGGCGTAAATGAAGTCTGCGGGAGCTGATATGTAATACCCTCCCGACGCCGCAACATTCCCCATTGAAACAACCACGGGCTTGCCCGTAGCTTTGAACCTTTCTATTGCCCTGTAAATCTCCTGAGAAGCTCCCACTGAACCTCCCGGACTGTCCACGCGAATCACCAGAGCCTTAACGCTTTTATCCCTTGAGAGCTTCTGAATCTTCTTGACGACGGGCATTGGATTTACGATAACCCCGGAGACTCTCAATATAGCCACTCTATCACCGACGGGAAGTCGGGATACTACCGCCGAGAACATGACAAGAGCAATTATAAGCAAAAGGAAGAGAAAAAGAATCCTTTTCATAGAAATAATATTTTATGAAATGGAAAAGTACATAACCGCCCTGCTTGCCCTTATCGTTTCCTTTGTTATCGCCCACGCTGTTCGGTCTGCGGTTCTAAGGACGAGGAGACACCTTGACTCAGACAAGCACGCGGTGATCTCACTTCTTGCAAGCAGTTCCTACTACGGAGTGCTTGCGGTCGGTGGTATAACCTCCCTCGGTGTACTGGGAATCAATATCACTGCTCTCGTGGCGGGTCTCGGCCTTACGGGTTTTGCGCTGGGCTTTGCACTAAAGGACATAATCTCAAACCTCCTTGCGGGAATACTGATAATCCTATACTCACCCTTTCGGGTCGGCGACAGAATAAAGGTAGGTGCCCACGAAGGAGAGGTTGTGGAGATAAACCTTCGCTACACAGTTATTAAAAACGAAGGTGAGAGGATATTAATTCCCAACTCAACCATGTTCACCAACATAATTGTCCTCAGGCACGGGTGATATATTTTTTGTATGCTCGGAATAAGAAAGTCTCCTATTGATAAGCTGCGGACCGCCGTAGGCGGTGATAAGGTTGATACATCAATAACTCAGAGAAAACTATACTCCTACGATGCTACGCCAATCCCCGTTGAGAGGGCTATCCCTTCCGCCGTTGTCTTTCCTGAAAACCACGGAGATGTGGTAAAAATAGTGGAAATTTGCTACGAGGAAAACATACCCATCTTTCCCAGAGGAGCGGGATCGGGACTCACGGGGGGAGCGGTCCCTACGGTTGAAAGGGGAATAGTTGTTTCCTTTGAGAGGATGACCGCCTTTGAAATTGATACGGACAATGCCACAGTTAAGGCACAGCCGGGAGTGATAACCGCCCAACTTCAGGAGGCGGTGGAAAAGGTGGGACTCTTTTATCCTCCCGACCCCTCCTCTTACAAATACTCAACCATAGGAGGGAACATAGCGGAGAACGCGGGAGGTCCACGGTGCCTTAAGTACGGAGTGACGAGGGAGTATGTTCTCGGTTTAAGGGCTGTTATAGGTAAAGGGAAAATCATTGAAACTGGAAACCCAGTTCTCAAAGATGTGGCGGGATACGACATAACAAAGCTCTTTGTTGGAAGCGAGGGAACCCTCGGTCTTATAACCGAAGCCACACTTAAACTCATTCCCAAACCTCCCGCCACAGCAACCGCACTTGCGGTATTTGAAGACCTTGAAACGGTCGGCAGAGCAGTGACCCGCATCATGACCTCGGGGATATTCCCCTCAGCCCTTGAGTTTATGGATAGGGATGCCATCAGAGCGGTTGAGGATTTCAAGCCGGCAGGACTGCCGAAAGGTGCGGAAGCTCTGCTTCTCATAGAAGTGGACGGAACTCAGTCCGCGGTCAGGGAGCAAATAGAGGAGGTGGGCAGAATCCTTGAGGAAATTGGTGTTAAGTACGAGGTTGCCGATGACCCCTCAAGAGCACAAAAACTCTGGAGCGCAAGGAAAAATTTGGGTCCGGCCCTCGGAAACCTGAGATCCGGGAAAATTAACGAAGACATAGTTTTTCCCCGTACTTACCTCTCCGAAGCCCTCCCAAGACTCAGGGAAATCGCCGGGAAGTACCACCTTCTTATGGTCGTTTTCGGACACATAGGTGACGGAAATCTTCACGTTAACCTTCTGTACGACAAGTCCAGCAGAGAAGAGGAGGAGAGGGCGGAAAGAGCGGTGGACGAGGTCTTTGAGCTTGCCCTGGGATACCACGGGTCCATAACGGGAGAGCACGGCGTTGGTCTAACCAAGAGAAAATTCCTGAAGTGGCAAACGGGTGACGAGGGCTACGAAATACTCAAGGGTATTAAAAGGCTCTTCGATCCCAAAAACCTCTTCAACCCGGGTAAGGTTATTGATGTTTAAACTTCCTTAATATTACCACCCAGCATGGGCTTAAAAAATGATGAATGCACTCATTCAACTCTCTCCTTACATTATCCATTTTTCTGATATTTTAAAAGCATTCTTTTCAAGCTTTGGAGTGAGTATGGTCCGCTTCTGAGGACCTCCGGTTCACTCCCGACGAGGCTAAGAATAGCCGATGGCTTACCGTCAATAATCCCCCCGTCAACATAAAGGTCAACACGGTCTCCGAAGTAATCAAAAGCATCGCGGACTGTCCGTGCCGGCGGGTATCCCTCTGGATTTGCACTCGGTGCAACCAGAGGTTTAGAAACCTTCCTGAGGAGACGGTAAATAAAACCCTCTCTTGGAATTCTGACAGCGAGGGTCTGTGCACCGAGGAAGTGATAAATTCCCGACCTCCTCTCAAGCACGAGGGTAATTCCTTTCACCATGGATAGCATGAGAGCCGTCCTGTTATAAACGAGTCCCAGCTTGCCGATCCATGAAGGGTCAGGAAGGAGAACAATAAAAGGACGACCCGAGGGTCTTCTTAATGCTCGCAGGCGGAAAACAGCACTGGAGCTTGTCGCATCAGCAACAACGCCGTAGATGGTATCGGTGGGTGCCACAAGGAGACC
>JALSHX010000078.1 GCA_026982025.1 Aquificaceae bacterium
CCGGCTGGATTGTAAAACCTTTTAAGCCCGAGGATCTTGCAAAGGTTGTAAAGAGGGTGGTGAGATGAAGTACAGAATTGCATTCAGGCTCGGAAAGGAGGTATTTGAAAGGGCGATAGATCCAAGATTTTACATTGAAGATTTGAAAGACCTCGGCAAAGCCGAGGTGAAGATTATAAAAGAGAACATTCCCCGACCCGAAGATGTTCCATCAGACGAGCACTGCTTTCACGCGGATGTTTTCCTTGAAACGGATAAGAAGAAGGAGGAAATACTTGAGATCCTTGAGTTTATTCTTGATGATGGGGTTGATTTGGAAGTTATTGACGGGGATGAACAAGATTCAAATAAAGCAACGGATAAGGACGAAACGACTTCGGAAGTACCTGCTTCAATTCTTGAAAACTACAAAATTGAAACGGAAGAAATTCTTTCAAAATTGAGGAGTTCCCTTGAAGAGCTTGCATCAAGCCCCGATGATATAGAACTAATTAATGAAACTTTTAGAAGTTTCCACACGCTCAAGGGAAATACGGGCTTGATCCTATCTTACGGTGATGAGCCGAATCTCAAAGACATTCACGAAATAACTCACAAGGCTGAAACCGTGCTTCAGAAAGCCCGGGACGAAGGCAGGGGATTGAGTCAGCGTCAGGTTGAAATTCTACAGGAACTCGTTGACAGAATAGACGATCTCTTCCTTGCATTTAATGAAGGAAAGAGGGAAGACCCCGGTAATGTGTATGACCTCCTTGAGGAGTTAATCTACGATAAAAGTTCAAAAGGCAAAGAGGGGAATGAGTACTCTGACCCCTCTGTGGGAGCTTTAATGAATGTTTATCAGCAATACATACCGGTTTTCAGGGATCTGTGCAAGAAGCGGGAAATAAATGATGACGAAAAGGAGTTTTTCAGGAGGTCTCTAATTACACTTCACAAGGTTGTTAGCGATTCGGAATTTGAAGACTTAAAGAAAGCTGTTAAGGAACTTGAAAGAGCCTTTGGCAACGTTGACTTTACAGAATTTTGCAATAAGCTTGAACAATTCATTGCAAATGTTCAGGAAATACAGGAAAAATTTGCAAAAAAACCACAGCCACCTTCAACACCTAAGTCAAAGGATATTGATACCTCAAAGTATGTTTCAAAATCGGGGTATTTGAAGGTGGAGGAGAGTCTCGTCAGTGATCTTATGGATATAGTGGGTGAGCTTTCAGTTTTTAAAGAGTGGATTTATATCTTCGCAAATAAGCTTGCAAGGGAATACGGTTCCCTTGAGGCTTCAAAGGAATTAAAGGATAACATTCACAGGTTCAGAGGATTGATGGATTCCCTTCAAAGGAAAGTTCTTGAAATGAGGATGGTACCCGTTTCATCCTTATTTGAAAGGTTCCCGAAACTTGTTAGGGACCTTTCCCGGATGCTCGGGAAAAGGGTATCCCTGCGAATAGAGGGAGGCGATACAAAGCTTGATAAAACAATTGTTGAAAAAATTGCGGAACCAATGATTCATCTTATTCGCAATTCTGTTGACCACGGAATTGAACCGGTGGAGGAAAGAATGAAGCTTGGAAAACCTGAGTCCGGAGAGATATTGATCAGTTCCTTTCAGGAGGGCGGGTCGGTCATTATTGAGGTGAAGGACGACGGGAGGGGAATAGATCCCAAAAGGATCAGGGAAAAGGCTGTTCAGAGGGGCTTATACACCAGAACAGAAATTGACAGCATGAGTGATGAGGATGTAATCCAAATAATTTTCCAGCCCGGTTTTACAACGAAAGATAGTGCAACCGAGCTTTCAGGCAGGGGTGTGGGTATGGATGTTGTGGCTAAGGCGATCAGAAGCCTTGGAGGAGATATAAAGTTGGAAACGCAGGTTGGTTTAGGCACCACCGTTAAGTTAATACTTCCGCTCACCCTTGCTATCAGGAAGATTTTGCTATTTCGTATCGGTGACATTAACTTCGGGATTCCCGCCGAATCGGTCGGTGAGGTCTTGAAGGTCGGGAAAAATCAAATCAAAAGTTTAAGAGGAAGAAAGGTTATATATCATCGGAAGAGTGTTGTTGATTTAGTATTTCTTTCTGAGATTTTAGGAATTGAAAGCACGACAAACGGGGTAATTACTCTGCTCGTTGATAATTATCTTTCAAAAGCGGTGGTTGTCGATGATGTGGTAAGTACTATTGACACTGTGGTTAAACCTGTTCCTGAATCCCTTGAAGCCCCTGATCTAATAAGCGGAGTGACGATTCTTGGTGATGGTAGCATTGTGTATGTTGTAGAGGTGCTCAAATGAAAAAGATTAAAGTGCTTGTCGTTGATGATTCTGCTTTTATGAGGAAGTCATTAAGAGAAATTCTGGAGTCTGACCCTCAGATTGAGGTTATAGATACTGCAAGGAACGGTCTTGAGGCTGTTGAGAAGGTCAAAGAACTAAAACCAGATGTCGTGACCCTTGACATAAATATGCCAGTAATGGACGGAAAGCAGGCTCTCCAGAAAATAATGGAAGAAAATCCTTTACCGGTTGTCGTTGTGTCTTCACTAACTCAGGAAGAGGCTCCGATAACGATGGAGCTTCTAGATTTAGGGGCTTTTGACTATGTTTCAAAGCCTTCCGGAACAGTCTCCCTTGATATTCGCAAGGTTTCAGACCAGATCATTTCAAAGGTCAAACAGGCTTACAGATCACGCTTTAGAATCCGCAAGGGAGTGCAGTCTATAAGAATTTCAAGAGCTTCTTTTAAGCCCGAGAAAAGAGGTTTAGCACAGTATGTTATCGCAATAGGAATATCAACGGGAGGACCTGCAACACTTCTTGATATTCTTCAGGACTGCCAGATTGATTCACAGACCGCATACCTGGTCGTTCAACACATGCCTCCCCAGTTTACTCCTTCCCTTGCAAAGAGGCTTAGCGAGTATACACCCATCCAGTTTTTTCATGCATCAAAGGGTCAGGCGATATTGGGGGGATACGGATATTTAGCTCCCGGTGGATGGCACATGCAGATTACACGGGATAAGCGGATAGCTCTTTTTAAGGATGATAGGTATGTGTATTATCCCTCTGTAGATGTTCTTTTTGATTCGGTAGCTGAGGTTTACTGTCCTCATGCAATTGGTGTTTTGCTAACTGGAATAGGAAAGGACGGAGCTGAGGGTCTTTTAAAAATGAAAAACTGTGGGTGTTATACGATTGCTGAATCTGAAGAAACGGCGGTAGTTTTTGGAATGCCAAAGGCGGCTCAAGAACTTGGTGCTGCGAGGGAGATCCTTCCCTCCTACAAAATCGCCAAGGCAATTAGCAGGGTGCATGCACGAATGAGGAGCAAAAGATGAATAAGGAAAAGCATGAACTTCTTATGGAGCTTAATTCCGAAGATAAAAATAAGGTTAGGATTGCAGTTGAAAAGCTTTCAAAGTATGATGATCCCGAAGTTGTAAAGGCTCTTATCAAAACGGCGGTAAAAAGAAAAAGCAAGTCAATTCTTGAAGCGGTGAAAGCTTCTTTAATATCAATGAAAAGTAAAGAGATATGCAGAGAGGCAGTAAGGCTGTTTAAATATACCGAACCTAAGCTCAGACAGCTTGCTATTGATGTATTAACGAGTAAAGGAGATGAATGCATTTCCGAGATTCTTGAGTATTTGGCAAAATCAAAGGACTACAACATGAGAAAGTTTGCTCTGGATATTGCTTCAAGATTAAAGACTAAGTCTGCGTTTAACACAATTAAGGAGCTGATAAACGACGAAAATCCCAATGTGAGAAATACGGCGGTGGAATACCTGAAAGAGCTTGCAGACATGAAAGATGAAGTTGTTTTAACTTTAATTGATTCAACGAAATATATTGAAGACTTATACTCTGCTACAACTTTTGCAACAACGATTATATACGGAAATTTCAAAGATCAGAGGCTTACTCAACCGCTTAAAGAGTTGCTCGCAAAGTTTAAGGAACCTCTGATCAGACACTGGATTTATAAAACACTCTTGTTCCTCGGATGTGACGAAGTGATGGGAAAAGCTTTGGAAAATGCAAGAAAACTGGGTATGGAAAAGGATTTGGAAAAAGATATTGAGATCTTCGGAGTTAATAAGTAGCAATGCTTACCAATTTTTATTTTGATTCTATTAGAGAACTGATTTATTCGAAAACGGGCATTGTATTTGAGGATAAAAAAAAGT
>JALSHX010000079.1 GCA_026982025.1 Aquificaceae bacterium
GACAACACCTCCTCAAATTTATTAAACAACGGTCTTCTTCTCCTTCTTAACACCCGCAGCTTTATAAATTTCTTCCATTATAAGCTCAACGGGAAGGGTCATTCCACCGTAAACCCTCGGACCGTCCACAACTATACCGCTGTTGGGAATAACCGCCTTAACCTCTTTGGCGAGCCATCCTACTATGTTGTGCTCTGGAACTATAACAGCTTTTGCATTTTTGAGGGCTTCCCTCACCTCTTTCTCGGGGAAGGGCCTGATGGACTTTATCTTGATAAGTCCGACATTAAGTCCTTCCTGCTCCGCGTACCTCTGAGCTTCTCTTCCCTGAGCCGCCGCACATCCGGAAGCTACTACGAAGATTTCCGCATCAGGATTGACGATCTCAATGGGTCCGCCGAGGTAGTGGTAAATCCACTTCATAGCTCTTTTGTTAGCAGACCATATCTCCTGCTGCCACACTGCGTGGATAAGGTAGCTCATGAAGTTTGACTTCTGGACCGGAGCATCCCTCTGAATTCTCGCGGGAGGTATTTCACAGTCGGTGGGCGGAACTGGAGCTTTGTAGGGGTCTCTTGGGGGGAGCTTGAGGTCTTCGGGCGGAAGCTCAACATAACCCTTTGCGTGGGTCACGAAGAAACCTTCGGTGGGAACGACCACGGGTATGTACACATCAACCTTCTCTGAAATGGCAAAGCCCGCAAGGGTAAAGTCAAAGACATCCTGCTGGTTTTCCGCGTGAAGAACGATCAATCCGGAATGAAGGAGGTAAGCAATCTCCACATTGTCGGGCTGTATGGAAAGGGGGGCGTTGACCACTCTCGTCATTACGCCGAGCACCACAGGTATCCTGTGTCCGGGCCAGGAGACGATAGCCTCAAGACCTCTCAGGAGTCCCGGTCCCGATGTGGCGCTGAATGCCCGGGCTCCTCCTCTCACCGCTCCCGCAATGGCTGACATCGCTCCGTATTCTTCTTCCGCCCTGTAGTAGTCCTTTACATATCCCTGAGCGTAAAGGTCTCCCACAAGGTGCATGGTCTCTGACTGGGGGGTGATGGGATAGGCAATGGCTATGTCAACATTTGCCCTCTTTATAGCTTCCGCAAAGGCCTGAGAGCCTGTAATAAACTTCTTTTCCCTCGGAGCCTCCTTCAGGAGGTACTCGGGCTCCACAACCTTCTGCTCGGGCCTCTGGTCAGACATTTCGCACCTCCTTATTATTCAGTTTCTTCAACCACCTCACCCCTTCTGGGTATGAGGAGAGAAGCGTATTCACCAAAATCCCACGGAGAAATTGTCTGGAACTCTTCTTTGGGGAGGGAGGGATTCTCCGGAGGCGGTGTGGGCGTCCATTCTATTCCGAGCTGGTTTCTTACCTCTATGAGAACCTCCTTAAACCTTCTTATCTCGTCCGCGTGAACATCCCTCAGGGATACCATGGCGTCCTCGTGCCCCATTTCCGCGCAGAGGGCTATGGTAAAGCAGTTTGTACCAGCCCTGATCATCCTTAAGGAGAGGTTTGCGTAATGACAGTGAACACCTACAAAGATACACGCCTCAATCTTGTTGTGGAGGATCGTGAGGTTGGGGTGGTTGGGATTTATCTCAGCTTCCGGATCAATTTTGGGATATTTGGGTCTGTAATCGGGCATCGGTATTATTCTGCAGTTTGGTATTTCTTCAGCAAGCTCAAGAACCGCCTTTGCCTTTTCCATAGCACCCGCATTCCATCCCCAGAGTACGAGGGGTCCCGGAAATATGGTGGGGTTTTTGCGGGTAAGCATAGCCTTGGCCGCTTCCCGCATTGCCTCCTCTTCATCAACCACCTGCCCGTATAAGAGAGCCTTGCCGGGAGGTGGAAGATCAACGCCGAGGAACATGGCGGGTTGGGGATTATAGCCCGCCGGTCCCGGAACAATGATTTTTTCCCTTTCCTCAGCCATAGAATAACCTCCGCGTCCTCTTTAAGATTGTGTCCTTAAATGTATTAAGATAACCTTATATTGTCAACCGTATATTTATGAGATAAATCAATGGCTTTATAACGGCGTTTTAATGGCTTCAAGTAAACACTCCCTCATTAGCTCCTCTGACGGATTTCCCATGTCAACGATAGTGTCAAAGTCCTTTCCGTAGCCCTGTTTTTTTAGCCTTTCCATAAGCAGGCGGTAAACCCTCTTTAAACCCTCCTTCATCGGAATCCCTTCTTCAAATATGTAAAGCTCGTCATCCTCTCTGAAGAACTTAAGCCCGTAGCTTTCAGGATTATCAATCTCAAAGTCAACTCCTACGGCAAAAGCCTTTCCGTGCTGGATAGCGCTCTCTTCTGGAAGGAAGTGCTCCGAAAAACAGGAGAGCCTCTGAGCCTGAAAGAGGTTTCTGTCGGTGGGAACCGCCACTATGTAAAGTGCTCCCTCTTCCAGGCTCTCTCCCTTCTCGTTCCTTCCCACAAGCTGAATGAAGTAGGTCCAGGACCTCACGGTGATATCCAGCTCCCTTGTTCAATTGCCTCAGCCGGGTCCATGTTCTCCTGAACCTTCTGAGAGATCTTGTAAGAGCAAAACTCGGGTCCGCACATGGAGCAGAACTTTGCCGTTTTGTAGCCTTCCTGAGGCAGGGTCTCATCGTGGTAAGCCCTTGCGGTCTGGGGATCCATTGCAAGCTCAAACTGTCTGTTCCAGTCAAAGGCATAGCGGGCCTGAGACATGGCAAGGTCCCAGTCCCTTGCTCCGGGCCAGTGCTTTGCTATGTCAGCGGCGTGAGCCGCTATTTTGTAGGCTATTACTCCCTGCTTGACATCCTCAACATTGGGAAGACCGAGGTGTTCCTTGGGTGTGATGTAGCAGAGCATTGAAGCACCAACAGAGCCTGCAACCGCCGCACCTATTGCGCTCCCTATGTGGTCGTATCCCGGCGCCACATCAAGGACGAGGGGACCGAGTATGTAAAAAGGTGCCTCCCTGCACCAGAGCTGCTGAATCTTCATGTTGAACTCAACTTGATGAAGGGGTACATGTCCCGGACCTTCAATCATGACCTGAACGTCGTGGCGCCACGCCTTTTCCGTAAGCTCTGCAAGGGTCTTGAGTTCCGCAAGCTGAGCCTCGTCGGTGGCGTCCTCAATACAGCCGGGTCTGAGGGCATCTCCCAGAGAGAAGGAAACATCGTACTTTTTGAAGATCTCACAGATTGCGTCAAAGTGCTCGTAAAGGGGGTTCTGCTTTCCGTGCTCACTCATCCACTGTGCAAGAATGGCACCTCCCCTTGAGACAATTCCCATGACTCTGTGCTGGACATAAGGAAGGTGCTCCTTCAGGATACCCGCGTGAATGGTCATGTAAGAAACACCCTGACGGGCCTGCTCCTCAATGACATCAAGAATCAGGTCAACGGTCAGCTCCTTAACATTTCCTTTAGCTATCTTCCACGCCTCGTAAATGGGAACGGTGCCCACGGGAACTGTGCTTTCTTTAATGATTGCCTCCCTTGTCTCGGGAATTGCTTCGCCCGTTGAGAGGTCCATAATTGTGTCCGCACCGTACTGAATGGCCACCCTCGCCTTCTCAACCTCGGTGGGAATGTTGGAGGCGAGTCCGGAATTGCCTATGTTTGCGTTCACCTTAACCCGTGAGTTCATTCCTATGCACATTGGCTCAAGGTGTAGGTGGTTTATGTTGGCGGGAATGATCATTCTGCCGATGGCAACCTCGTGGCGAACGAATTCGGGATGAAGCCCCTCCCTTTTTGCTACATACCGCATCTCCTCGGTGATGATTCCCTTTCTTGCAAGGTGCATCTGAGATCTATTTTTAAAGGACTTCCTCTTCTCAACCCATTCTGCTCTCAACATGAAACTTCCTCCTCCTTGGAGTAGTCATTAAATAATAAATTCACTTCTTATGCTGGCAATATGATTTTCTTACCGTATAATCAGCCCCGGTACTCCGGCGCTACCGGCGGGCTCCTTCACCCTGCTTAATGGAGGTGAGAATATATATCCATGGTTTTTGAAAGGGCAAAGGGCATGGTCAGAAAGGTCACCTTTGAGCTTGTTTACGATGTCGTTGACGAAAGGACCAAGGAGATTATCCACAAGATTGAGGAGATTGACGGGAAGAGGGAAGAAGACTTTAGGTACCTAAACCAGAGAATTAACCAGCTGAGACAGGAACTGAAAGGAGA
>JALSHX010000080.1 GCA_026982025.1 Aquificaceae bacterium
TCAGAAGGGAAGTGGGCGGGGGTCCCGTTTTGCTTGATCCCCATCAGGTTTTTTATCAAATAGTGATAAAGCGAAAGTCGGGAAAGCTACCCTTCAGGATAGAGGAAGCATACAGAAAGTTCTCCCAGCCTGTTATAAACACTTACAGGAGGCTGGGCGTTGAAACCGAGTACAAACCCATAAACGACATTGTGGTAAAGGAGAGCAAGAGGAAGATAAGCGGGCAGGGTGCAGCGGACATCGGAGAGTCCTTCGTCTTCGTGGGCGGACTGCTTTTGAGGTTCAACACAAGACTGATGTCAGAGCTCTTCAGGGTTCCCGAGGAGAAGTTCAGGGACAAGCTCTACAAGAGCCTTGAGGAGAACATAAGCTGGGTTGAGAGGGAAACGGGCAGACTGCCCTCTTATGAGGAGGTTGCCGGCATCCTGATTGATGAGTTTTCAAAGGTCCTTGACCTTGAGGGTGAATCAGAACCACCGCCGGAGGCGGTCTCTCTTGCTGATCAGCTCAAGGAGGAGTTCACTTCACCGGAGGTTCTCTTTGAGGAAACCTCAAGGAGGCACCGGAGCATCAAGATAAGGGAGGGAGTGAATGTGCGGAACGGAGTTCACAAGGCAAGGGGAGGACTTTTGAGGGCGGAGGTGAGGATATGGGAGGGGGTCATTGACGAGATAAGGATTAGCGGTGACTTTACCCTTTACCCCCGCTCCGCCATAAACGACCTTGAAGCTGACCTCATCGGTGTTCCCTTTGAAAGGGAGCCGATAGAGAAGAAGCTGGATGAATTTTTTTCCAGGGAGGAAGTTGAATTTCCGGGGGTTGATAAGGAAGACCTCTTAAAGGTTATTTACGGTGAGTGAGATTGAAAAATTAATAGAGAAGCTCAAGGGGGGTATTGAATCTGGCGGATTAATTCTGACTGCTGGAAAGGTTCGCGGAGGAAGGTTCAGGGAGGAGATTAATCTTGAGTTAAGTGTGAAGGGTAACGCGGGTCAGAAGCACCTGTGCGTTGCAAAGGTTTTTAAGGGAAGGGGATATTACATTCCATGGGTGGAGATTTTCGGTATAAATGTACGGACCCTCGGTTTGGATTTTTTCGGTTCACCGATTGAGGGAACCGTTCTTGATCTGTTTGGGGGTGTCTTTCCGAGAATTTTTATAGAGTACTTTGAGGACCGCCAGACTGCCGGTGAGCTTAAGCTCGGCGTTCCTCCCCTCCTGTCAAGACTCGGCTTTGAGCTGGGAAGGAGAGGATATACCCTTGTAAGGGATTGGTACATTCCCGAGGGCTTGATGGAGGGAGGGCATAAACTTCAGGGGGAAAAGGGCACGGACACGTCGGTCAACGAAAGAAGAAGGAGAAGCCTTGAGTCTGAAGTTGAAGCATTTCTCGTGAAGTGCAACCGTAAGGAGCTTAGAGATAAGGTTATCAAAAGGTTTAAAATACTTGAGAATTTATGGAGGGAATTTTCTGGCACCTCTTTAAGCTCATAGTGGGCATAGCGGTCCTGATCAAGTCGGCGGACCTCCTTATCACCGGAGCCAGCGGTTTAGCGAGAAGGGCGGGAATACCGGAGCTTATAATCGGACTGACCCTCGTTGCCTTCGGCACTTCCCTCCCGGAGCTGACGGTGAACATCGGAGCAAGCCTCAAGGGAGCCTCGGAGATAACTCTCGGAAATGTCATAGGTTCAAACATAGCAAACATACTCCTCATCCTCGGCGTGGCGGGTCTTATCAGACCCCTTGCTATGCACGGCGGATTCGTAAAGAAGGAAATTCCCCTCAACTTCCTGAGCATAATGGTTCTATTTGCTATGATCTCAGATGCTCTACTTGACAACGTAAATCCACCCATCATTTCCCGCTCCGAGGGTCTTGTGCTTATAACTACCTTCGTGGGATACCTTTACTTTCTCGGAGCCTTTCTTGAAAGGGAGGCGGTTGAATCAAGAGACGGATTGGTAGGCTACGGAAGAGGTTTTCTTTATGTTGCGGGGGGAATAGTGGGGCTGATTTTTTCCTCTGAGTGGACCGTTGAGGGGGGTGTGGGTTTTGCCTCCGATCTGGGAGTGAGTCAGGCAATAGTGGGTCTTTTTCTCATAGCCATAGGTACATCCCTTCCTGAGCTTGTAACCTCCGCTGTTGCAGCAAAGAAGGGGAACACGGATCTTGCCCTCGGAAATGTTGCAGGTTCAAACATTTTCAATGTTTCTCTGGTTCTCGGGGCAAGCGCACTTATTCATCCCATACCGGTGCCTCCCCTCATTTACAAGGACCTGCTTTTACTCTTTGTCGCAACCTCCGTACTGTTTCTTTCAAATTTCATGGGTAGGAGGTACTCGGTTTCCCGAAAGGAAGCGGTTCTTTTCCTTACAATGTACACCGCCTATGCATTATTCTCATGGTACTGGGAGATAACCCGATGAGTCCTAAGGACATTTCCGCACTTACGGTTGGGCTTAACCTCGTGGGAGGAATCCTGGCGGGTCTTCTGGTAGGCTACGGAGTGGACTGGGTAAGTGAGAATGTATTCGGCTTCAAGACATCTCCGTGGGGTCTCCTTGTATTTTTCTTCATCGGTATAATCTCGGGATTCCTCAACGCTTACAGGGATATGCAGAGAATAACAAAATGATATGGATAATTTTTTTAATGATACTTGCAACTACCGCCTTCGGCGGTGATGTAAAAAACTCAAAGAAAAAACCCTTTTCCCTCCACATTGAGCTTTCCTTTGTTCGCACCACCGGAAATAGCAACACCCAGACCTTTTCCCAGAAGAGCGATGTCAGGTACGAGGGAAAGGTTCACAGGCTGTTTTTGAAAAACTCAGCCCTCTTCGCAACTCAGGACGAGAGGGAAACTGCCAACAGGTTTGATGTTAACGGAAGGTGGGAGAGGCTCTTTACGGATCGTTTTTTCGGATTTGTTACCACGAGTTATGAGAGGGACAAGTTTTCGGGTTATGAGTACAAGATAAGCGGAGGTCCCGGAGTAGGATACGACATAGTTAAAACGCTTCGCCACGATCTTAAGGGGCTTTTTTCAACGATTTACTACTACAACCGGCTGGAGGGAAACGGGACGCAGGAGTATCCCACAGCCAAGGCGGAGCTATTTTATCAGTGGCACGTGAGGGACAACCTGAAGCTTAAGGAGAATTTAAATTACATCCTCAACCTTCAAGACACGGAGACTTACTTTATTAATTCCGAGACCTCTCTTGAGGTAAAGATAAACAAGTACTTTTCCCTCGGCGTTGGTTACAAAATTGCGTATCAAAATAAGCCTCCTCAGGAAGGAATTAAGAGGCTTGATACCACCTTCTCAACCTCCTTCATCGCTGACTTTTGAACCCCTCATGATGGGAGCGAGGGCAACGCCTATGATGTTCTGTGAGAGGCTGAAGATCGCAGATGGAAGGGCTGAAAGGCTCGTGAAGAACTTGATGGCAAGAACGGTAGAAAGCCCTGAATTCTGCATGCCCACCTCAACCGACAGTGTTTTTGCGAGTTTGTGGTCAAGCCCCGCTACCCGTCCGAAGATATACCCCAGCAAGAAACCCGAGGAGTTGTGAATCAGAACCGCTAAAAAAATCAAAGCCTTTGCGTCTTTGAGGCGTTCAATGTTGAGTGAGAAGATTACGGCAATTATAAAAGAGATGGAAAGAACCGCAATGAGGGGTAAAATTCCCTCAAGAGGTTTTATGCGGTTTCCCAGCAGATATCTGAACACCATTCCCAGAAGAACAGGGATGATAACTATCTTGAGTGTTGTTAATGCCATCTGAATAAAAGGGACGGGGACATACTTTCCTGCAAGGAAGAGGGTCCACAGGGGTGTAAATATAGGTGCAAGGAGCGTTGAGAGGGTTGTCATGGAAATGGAGTAAGGGAGAGACCCCTTCCACAGGTAGGTGACGAGGTTAGAAGCTGTACCTCCCGGTGCAGAGCCTACGAGGACGAATCCCGTCATGAGCTCTCGGGCGGAGGGTCCGTGAAAGATCAGGACGGCTGTGAAAAATCCCATCAGAGGCATAATTGAAAACTGAAGAAGGGCTCCGTAAAGAATTATTTGAGGTTTTCTGAAGATCCTTTCAAAATCGGAAGGGCTAAGTGTGAGACCCATGGAGAGCATTATCACAATCAGAAGCGGA
>JALSHX010000081.1 GCA_026982025.1 Aquificaceae bacterium
AGGGAATTCAGGCTCAAACGGTTGCAAACTTCTGGAAGGCAGTGGAGCAGGACCTGGTGATAATTCCCATTATCAACAAGATTGACCTTCCCTCTGCCGATGCGGAAAGGGTTAAGCTCCAGATTGAGGAGGTCCTCGGACTGCCCTCCGAAGAAGTTATACTCGCCTCCGCAAAGGAGGGAAAAGGTGTAGGAGACATCCTTGAGGCAATAGTAAGGAGGATTCCTCCGCCCAAGGGAAATCCCGAAAATCCCCTCAAAGCCCTCATCTTTGATTCCTTTTACGATCCCTACCGCGGAGCGGTCGCTTTTGTGAGAATCCTTGACGGATCGGTTAAACCGGGAGACAGGATAAGGCTTTTCTCAACGGGAAGGGAGTATGAGGTCACGGAGGTTGGTGCCCAGATGCCCTTTATGAGCAGGCTTGAGAGCCTGTCCGCCGGAGAGGTGGGCTACATATCAGCCTCCATAAAGGATGTCAGGGACATAAGGATCGGAGACACCATCACTTCAGCCAAAAACCCAGCCCCCGAGCCCGTTCCCGGATTCAGACCCGCCAAGCCCATGGTCTTTGCGGGATTATTTCCCGCGGAGGATACAACCTTTGAGGATCTCAGGGACGCCCTTGAGAAGTACGCAATCAACGACTCAGCCCTCACCTACGAACCGGAGAGTTCACCCGCTCTCGGGATGGGCTTCAGGGTGGGCTTTCTCGGACTCCTTCACATGGAGATCGTTCAGGAAAGGCTGGAGAGGGAATTCGGTGTAAAGATTATTACCACTGCGCCGAATGTAATATACAGGGTGATGCTCAAAAACAGGGAGGACTTTCTTGAGGTCAGGAACCCCGCCCAGTTTCCCGACAATATGGGTCTTGTTGAAAGGGTTGAGGAACCCTATGTTCTGGTAACCATAATCACTCCCAAGGAGTTTGTGGGTTCAATAATGAACCTCTGTCAGGAAAAGAGAGGAGAGCAGAAGAAGTTCACCTACCTTGACGAGAACACAGCTATTCTGGAGTACGAACTTCCCCTTTCGGAGGTGATCCTTGACTTTCACGACAAGGTAAAGAGCCTCTCAAGAGGATTTGCCTCCTACGACTACGAGCACACAGGCTACAGGCCCTCCGACCTTGTAAAGCTCCACGTCCTTATTAACAAAAAGCCCGTTGACGCCCTTTCTTTTGTGGTTCACAGGGAAAAAGCTTACAGAAGGGCGAGGACCATAGCCCAGAAGCTAAAGGAGACCATTCCCCGCCAGCTCTTTGAGGTTCACATTCAGGTGGCGGTGGGAGGAAAGGTGATAGCCTCCGAGAGGATAAAGCCCCTCAGGGCAAACGTCACAGCCAAGTGCTACGGAGGAGATGTAACGAGAAAGAAGAAACTCCTTGAAAAGCAAAAGGAAGGGAAAAAGAGGATGAAGCAGTTCGGAAAGGTCTCCCTACCGCAGGAAGCATTCCTCAGCGTCCTTAGTGTAGAATAGGAGCTATTATGAGGGACAAGTACATAAACGTCATCATCGTAACTTACGGGGGGAAGAAGGCGAGAAGCTTCAGAATTAACAAGAAGCTTCTCAAGGGCGGAGCAGTGGTCTCAGCCTCCGCACTGACTTTTCTCCTGCTTTTCTCACTCTTTTCCTTCCTGCAAAACATATCACTCAAGTACGAACTCGCACGGCTCAAGTCAGAAACTCAGGAGCTTCAGGTAGCCCTTGCGAAGGAGAAAAAGAGGACATCCTATCTTGAACAGTTCAAAGACAGGGTGGAGGAGCTTGAGGCAAAGCTCGTTACCATTGACAAATTTTTAAGGAGAAAGGGAATCAGAAAGGTACCCAGCGGAGTCGGAGGCGGTAAGGCGAGGGTAAACATCTTTGACATTGATTATGTCTCTTTCCTGCACGATGAGGCGGACAAAGCCCACAAGTATCTTTCAAGGCTTCCCCTTGGACCTCCCGTATGGGGAAGGATAACTTCAAGGTTCGGGTACAGGAGGGATCCCTTCACGAGAAGACCCGAATTCCACGACGGTGTTGACCTAAAAGCTCCCTGGGGCACACCGGTCAGGGCAACGGCAGAAGGAAAGGTTATCTACGCCGGCTGGAAAGCGGGATACGGAAAGACGGTTATAATAAAGCACGCCTTCGGATACAGGACCCTTTACGGACACATGTCAAAGATCAAGGTCCGTGCGGGCCAGTGGGTAAAGTCGGGTCAGATTATAGGGTATGTGGGATCAACGGGTAAGTCAACGGGACCCCACGTTCACTACGAAGTGTGGCGCTACTCAAAAAAGCAAAACCCGTTAAAATACATGTATGTGAGGTGGTAAGATGTTCGGCGGAAATAAAAGGGAGTTTTCTGCGCCGGAGCCTCAGGACGTTAATACCCTGATAGGAGAGGGGTGCGTCTTTGAAGGGAATCTGAACCTCTCAACCGCCACGAGAATTGACGGAAAGGTTAGGGGCAATGTCAGAAGCGAGGGAATGCTCATTATCGGAGAGCACGGTAGTGTTGAGGGAGATATTAATTGCACCGAAATACTTATCTTCGGAACCGTCGTGGGAAACATAGACGCGAGGAGGATTGAGCTGAAGGAAGGAGCTTCCCTCAGCGGAGACGTAAGGGTTGATGTCTTTGTCGTTGAGGAGGGTGCCCTATACAACGGAAGGTGCACTATGGGATCAGCAACCGTTCCTGAACCCTCAGCGGTTGTGAGCGAGTAATTCCCTTGCCTTAACGAGCGCAGTTATACTTTCGTTTACCGGAGTTTCAACGGAGCAGGTCTTCCCAAGCATTACTATTGCTCCGTTGAGGGAATCAATCTCCGTTTTTCCCCTTTTTATGTCTTTGAGCATTGAAGGGTAGTGATCGCGGGTCGGAGGTATCAGCTTTCCGTAAAAATCTCTTCTGTAATCATCCGTACCCTCCCAAAAGGTCCTTATCCCTTTTTTTGACAAAACAGCAAAAATCTCTTCTATTATCCCGTCCATGACACCCTTTGTATGAGGATTGTCCGCAAGCCAGCCGTAGTTTACCCCAAGAAGAGCACCGAGAGGATTTAAGGCACAGTTGTAAATGATCTTTGCCCAGAGGTAGCTGTAAACTTCCCTGTCGTACCGCGCGGGTATCCCAGAGCGTGAAATGACTCCTGCAAGTTCCTTTAAAAATTCTTTATCAATCTTACCCGAAGGGTCGCCCAAAACCACATCGTCGGCACTCACGGTTATCCTGATCCTTCCCCTTTGAAGCACCTCAGAACCGAAAATTATCCTTGAAAGGATCACCCTGTCCTCACCGAAAATCTCAACAGCCCTCTCGTAATTGCCGTAGCCGTTCTGAGCAATCAGGAGATAGGAACCTTCGTTTATAAATTTACTTACCGCCCGAAGGGCGGTGGGTGTATCATAGGACTTGACAGAGATAACCACCACATCCGGAAGGAAATCAAGTTGTGAAGGATCGCTGAGTGTCCTTACGGGCACTTCAAAGCTTCCCCAGATACCTTCAACGGAGATCTTCTCAACCTTCCTGCCGGGTTTTACAAGACCAGCACACCTGTTCCCAGCCTTCGTCAGGAATCCAAGAAAAGCTGAGCCTATTGCTCCAACACCTACAATGAGAAACTTCATCGTGATACACCCATTACCATCCAGAAGGCTTCCGCCCACATACCCGTGTCATTGTTTCTGCACCTGATTCCGATGCGGTTCCACTTCCTCTGAAGGACCCTATTTACCTTTATGAAAACCTCAGCACCTGACCTCTCCACCTTCATCCAGCCCAGTTCCGAGACATAAACTTCACAGTCAGAGTATCTTGAGGGAAACTTGAGCCTTCCCCCAATTTTCGGAGGGGGATTTTGCTCCAGAAACCCGGGATCGGGAAAGAAATCCTCAACGGGCAGGTTCTCCCTGTTGAGTCTCCTAATAAAGTGGTCCATTCTGCTCCAGGATCCCACTACTGCCTGACGGCTCAACCTGAATGGGTCGGAATGAACATCAACATTCCCCGGATCCTGAGTAAACACAGCCCTGTATCCCCTCTGGCGGAGGACCTCAATGAGGGCAAGGTTGT
>JALSHX010000082.1 GCA_026982025.1 Aquificaceae bacterium
GGTCTCCTACGAGTCTGTTGACGATTTCAAGAACATTTGAGCCTTTTTCGGCAGGGAGAACCACAAGAAATTCATCCCCTCCCCACCTTGCTATCATGTCATACTCCCTCAAGCTCATTCTGAGTTTATCCACCACCTTTTTGAGAACCACATCTCCCGCGTTGTGTCCGTATTTGTCGTTAACCTGCTTGAAGTCGTTTAGGTCTATTAGAAGAAGGCAGAACTCCTCGTTGAGCCTCCTCGCCTTTTTCATCTCCTCCTTGATGTATTCTTCAATGAAGTTTCTATTGTAAGCCTTGGTCAGAGGGTCGTAAAACGCTGTATGCTCAAGGACTTTTACCGACCTCAGGTAGTTTCCGAGCTTCACAACCGAGTACGCTATCAAAAGATAACCTGCACCTGTGGCTATGTAAAAAATAACCATGACGCTTTCGTTGGTGAAAAATATGTAAATGCGTGAAAGAGTCACGAACAACACGCCCGCAAAAAAGAGGATAAGTTCAGTTACTCCTTTGTTTTTCAGGGCAACAATCAGGAGGGCAACGGTAACCATTGAGAGAAGGACGAACTCGTAAACCAGAGTTTCCCTAAGTATCGTCAATGTCTTCACCCCTCAAAAGCCGCCTTGCATAATTGACACAGGCAAGAACCATAAACCAGAGGGCGTGCTTATCCGTGTCCTCAAAGTTTTCCCCCACCTCAAAAGTTCCGTCTTCTTTTTTTACCATGTACACATATTTCAAGGCTTCCTTGGCAAGGGTTTTATTGTTTACTTTCTGGAGAATTTTTTCCTTAATCCATTCCGGGAGGGGCTCGCCCTTTAGCTCCTTCATCACTTTACCTCCAGAAGGTCGGAAACGAAAAGAGGTCTCACTCCAAAAAGCAACCTCCCGATCCTGAACCGATAAGTAAACCCAAGTATCATATAATAACCCTTTTCAGTTGATTTCAAAGAATAATTAGAGCCAAGAGCCTCCTCGTATATGTTCCCGTCTTTGATTACAGCCATGTAGGTATTTTCGGTAGGTGATACAGCCATTAAAGTGCTACCCTCTGTCCACACATAGGAATTTTTTTCCGAAAATGAAATTAACGTGAAGCCATTTTTTATTGCTCTTGTTAACTCTGCGCCCCCGGAAACCTTTTGATTTGTTAAAACGAGATTCCTCATCAGGGAAAAGGAGTGCCTGTAATCGGGGATCATTACCTTTGTTTTGACGTCTCTGAAGTAAAAAATGACATGGTGATCGTGTCCGCCCACTATTTTGTTTTTCCAGCCCTCTCCCGTGTACCTTAAGGCGTAATACATTGTATCAACAAGCCTTATGATACCGCGCACGGCCTTCTTTCTTGCGAAGGGGATGAAAAAAATAGAGGTAAGCAGGTATAAAAAGAGCCTTAATTTAGATTTCAGAAGGGCGTCTCTGAGGTCAATGAGCTCAAAAATAAGGTCCTCATCCCTTTCCAGTCTCCACCTGTACTTTTCCCTAAAGTGGTGGGCGATGACCTTAAGCTCGCCCGCTACCAGAAGATCCCCTAAAAGTTTCCCCTCCTCGTCATTTATCTTTACCTCTTTTCCGGGAATAATCCTCTTGTCTCGGAACTTTGCTATATCGGTGTTATCGTGGTCGGTTACTATGGCAAAGTCTATTGACTGCTCTTCAAGGGCGGTCAATAGGTCTTCGGGCTTTCCCAGTGAGTCAAAGGAAAACTGGGTGTGAATGTGTATTACAAATGAATACACAAAGAGGTCGGGCGGTTCAACGAGGTTTTTTGAAGGTTTTGCCCTCGGTACATACCGTACGGGAAATAAAAAATACCAAATCAGAAGGCAGGCGATCATAAGAAGAAGCAGGAACAGCAAGAGGATCATTTCAGGTTAACTGCTTTCCGGACTTCTTCCATAGTTTCAAGGGCAACATTTCGTGCGGATATGGATCCTTCTATGAAGATGGACTCAACGCTCTTGATATTTTTCATTATTTCATTCCGCTTGTCTCTGACGGGTTCAAGAAAATCCTCAAGGAAGGAGAGCATCGTCTTTTTGCAGTCCACGCATCCGAGTTTCCCGGACCTGCAATCATTCTCAATTTGCTGTATTCCTTCCGGGTTGCTGTTGAAAAGTTTGTGGTACGAAAAAACCGGGCAGATGTTCGGTCTACCCGGATCGTTTTTCCTTAATTTTTGAGGATCCGTAAACATCTTCATCACCTTTGTTTCTACCTCTTCCTTGGTATCAGCAAAGAAAATGGCATTGTTGTATGACTTGCTCATCTTCCTTCCGTCAATTCCAAGGATCTTGGGAGTTTCTGTGAGAAGTGCCTCCGGCTCCGGAAACACCTCACCGTACAGGTAATTGAACCTTCTTGCAATTTCCCGGGTCAGCTCAATGTGGGGGAGCTGATCTTCTCCCACAGGTACGCCCTGTCCTTTGTAAATGAGAATGTCCGCAGCCTGAAGCACCGGATATCCGAGAAAGCCGTATGTATCTGTTTCGTAAAAGTCCCTCTTTGAGACATTTAGTTTTTTAAGGAGTTCGGGTTCAATTTCCCCTTCAAAGAGGGCGGATATAAATGTTGATGAGAGGTCTTCAAGGAGGTGTTCTTCAAACCTTTCAAAATCTTCAACCCTGTAAGGAATCATGTTGATAAACTGTCTCACCGTGTCCCTGAGCCCTCCTCTGAACTGAAGCTCCACCTCGTTCAGCTTGAGCAGGTTGTACTTGATGTCCTTGTATGTGGGATTCCACTCAAGCCAGCTTTTCGGTGTAATCATTGAGAAAATGAGGTGAAGCTCTGCGTGTTCTTTTACCTTTGATTGTATGAAAAGCGTACCATTTTCTGGATCTAAACCCAGAGCTATCCAGTCAATCATCACATCCCTTATGTGATTCTGTAGGTCCTTTGTGTTTTTGTACGAAGTTGTTAGCGCGTGCCAGTCCGCTATGAAAAAGAAGGTTTCGTGCTCCTGCTGAAGTTTTATCCAGTTTTTGATCACTCCGAAGTAATGACCCAGATGGAGTTTTCCTGTGGGTCTCATGCCGCTAACTATTCGCATAATGAAGTATTTTAATTTATGTGCTTATAGTGCTTGTCCTTTCTTTTTTTCTCTTTCTCTCCTCTCTCGTTATATCTTCCTTTGAATCCGCCTCGGGGACGGGAAGATTCGTTCAGAAAATATACCTAAAACAACAGGCTTATCACGCTCTTATGTCGGTAATGCCTTATGTTTTTCAGGGCTTATCTCAGGAGGATAGAACCTTTGACTCACTTCTTGATCCGTGGGCATTTCCCTTTGAAATTGAGACGGAAAAGGGAAAGCTTACCATTAACATTTCGGACGAGGACAGGTACCTTAACCTCAACTTCGTGGGTGAGAACAAAGTTTACAGGGAGGTCTTTGAGAGGCTTTTAACCCTTCTCAGGATTAGCCCGGGATACGCGGACAGGGTTCTTGCATGGATCGGCAAAGGAGGAGTCCCCTACGAGGAGGATTATCCCCTCAAGGGTGCACCCATGGACAGCGTGGAGGAACTCAGGTACATAGGGATGAGTGAGGACGAACTGTACGGCAGGACGGAAGGCGATGTTGAGTATCCGGGCTTAATTGAGCTGTTGACCGTTTACTCATCGGGAAAAATTAACATTAACACGGCTCCAAAGTATGTGATCATGGCTCTTGATGAGCGGATTGACTCAACAATAGCGGAGCGAGTTATTGAGCACCGCTCAACAAAGCCCTTTAAAAAACCTCAAGATCTCGTTCTCGTTGAAGGAATTACCCTTGACATCCTCTACAGAATTGAAAAAATAATTGATGTCAAGAGCACCCACTTCAGAATTAAAGCCACCGTCCGAACGGGCGATGTTGAAACCACCCTTGAGGTGATTTACGATAGGTCCAAGGGGAAGGTGGTTTATAAGAGGCTGTACTGATGGCGGAGTTCATCTATGAGGGTTTGAGGGACGGAAAGAGGGTCAAGGGTAAGCTCCTTGCCGAATCAAGGAGGGAAGCCCTTTCAAGGTTGAAATCTGA